>CAJIYX010000109.1 GCA_905181725.1 Alphaproteobacteria bacterium UBA830 | reverse complement strand
GTTGTCGCAGCTCGGCGAATTCTCGTTCCTGCTCGCGGCCACAGGCCTGTCGGCGGGTGCCATCGGCCAAGAACAATCCCGCCTTGTGATTGCCGTGACGGTGCTCAGCCTCTCGATCAGTCCACTCTGGCTGACCACCGCACGGCGCGTGCATGGCCTTGCCAGCCGGCAGATCGGAAGCTTGAGCGAACTGGTCGATGCGGCCTATGGCGACGAGGTTCAGGTCGTCCGCCGCGGGTCGCGCCGGTTCGCCATCGTGACGCGCATCGTCGCCCGGCAGGCATGGAACAAGGCAGCGACACGCTTTCCCCCGCTCGCCCGGATCAAAAAACCGCATCGCCCGGCACACGACGGCACAAAGCAGCTGGCCGGTCCAGAAACCGCACCCGGCACGCCGCCCGATGTAGCGCCCGGTTCACCGCCCGGCAAAGCGCCGGATACAGTGACGCAGCCCGAAAAAGAACCGCCCAGGGACACGCTCACCCGGCTTGGCAATCAGGTCCGCGAAGCCGCAGAGGGTGATCAGGTTCGCGATGCCGCGAAGGACGATGCGCCACCCGCGCCCGACAAGCCGAAAGATGCCTGACTTCTCCATCGAGATGGACTGTGGCGGGCGCGTCGCCGGCATCGATGAGGCCGGGCGCGGACCCTGGGCGGGCCCCGTTGTCGCCGCCGCCGTGATCCTGCCGCCCGACCTGCCGGACGAACTGACGGACGGTCTCGACGATTCAAAAAAGCTGTCGGCTGCACGCCGTGAACACCTGTTCGAGGTGCTCACATCCTGCGCCGGCATCGATTACGGTGTCGGTGCGGCCAGCGTCGCGGAGATCGAACGCGACAATATTCTAGCCGCCACCTACACTGCGATGCGCCGCGCCCTACATGCGCTCGATAACGTGCCCGACACCGCCCTGATTGACGGCAATCGTTTGCCGCCCGGCCTGCCCTGCCCCGGCCGCACGGTGATCAAGGGCGACAGTCTCAGTCTGTCGATTGCCGCCGCGTCCATTTTCGCCAAGGTAACACGTGACCGGATCATGACATCTCTGTCTTCGCGCTATCCCGGTTATCACTGGCACCGCAATGCCGGATACGGCACGAAACAGCATCAGGAGGGCCTCAAAGCCCTCGGCGTGACCTGCCATCACCGGCACACCTATGCCCCGATAGCCAAGATGTTGAGTCCCGGGGAATCTGATAAACCATATGTTGCGTAAAATGCCGTAACCCCTTGACTCCAAAAATAATTCTTGACGGCGAGTCCCACCGGACTCATGATCTGTGGATAAATTTTGCCCCCTAAAAATCACCCGGGGCTTTGGTGGGACACATCATGAATCTTCCTTTGGACACCGTCCTCATTGGGGACACTGTGGCTGAGATGAACAAGCTGCCGGCCTGTTCGATCGACGTCATTTTTGCCGATCCGCCCTATAATCTGCAGCTCGCAGGCGAACTTCATCGCCCGAATAACACGAAGGTCGACGGCGTCGACAACGCTTGGGACCAGTTTGCCCGCGAAGGCGGCGACCCGCTCGACAGCTTTTCAGCCTATGACGCGTTCACCCACGAATGGCTTGCCGCCGCGCGGCGCATCCTCAAGGAGGACGGCTCGATCTGGGTGATCGGCAGCTATCACAATATTTTCCGGGTCGGCACCACGTTGCAGGACCAGGGATTCTGGGTGCTCAACGATATCGTCTGGCGCAAGACCAACCCAATGCCCAACTTCCGCGGCACACGGTTCACCAACGCGCATGAGACCATGATCTGGTGTTCCAAAACCAAGGATGCCAAGGGTGTCACGTTCAATTACGAAGCGATGAAAACCCTGAACGACGACGTTCAGATGCGCTCCGACTGGACAATCCCACTCTGTACCGGCCCCGAACGCATCAAGAAAGACGGCAAGAAAGCGCACCCGACGCAGAAGCCCGAAGCACTGCTCTACCGCGTGCTGCTCGCCTCGACCAAGCCGTGCGATGTCATCCTCGATCCGTTCCTCGGCTCCGGCACCACTGCCGCCGTCGCCAAGAAAATGGGCCGCCACTTCATCGGTATCGAACGCGACAAAACATACGCCGCCATTGCCAAAAAGCGCATCGCTGCCGCACAGCCGCCCGAAGACGAGACCGATTTCAATATCCTGTCCAAACGGACCGAACCCCGGGTGCCCTTCGGCACCCTGGTCGAGCGTGGCCTGATCCAGCCCGGCCAGAAACTGTTCGACACGCGCAAGCGCTTCTTTGCCCGGGTACGTGCCGACGGCACGCTGATCTCGGAGGGCCGCCGTGGCTCGATCCACAAGATCGGCGCCGAGATACAGGGCGCGCCGGCCTGCAATGGCTGGACGTTCTGGCATTATGAAAAAGAAGGCCGCACCCAGCCGCTGGATCACCTCCGCCAGGTCGTCCGCGACGGGATGAAGGAAAGCGCTTAGGTCCGTCGGCACGCCACGCTGTATATCCTCAGGACAAGGCTTCGAGACGCAGCGGCATTCTAATTTCGCAATCAGGAAACATCCCACGGAACGGGTTGAGATATATGCAACTGATTGAGATATACGGAGACCCCGCGGACCAAACCCACATGCGCCGGACCGCGATAGAGTTCGAGATGCGCGAATTTGCACCGCCGTCGCAACCGCTCGGGGTGTCGGCGGAAATGGCGTCAACATCGAGCCTCTTTCTCACAGCACCTCCCGGATGGGACAAGAATTTTCACCCGACGCCCCGCAAGCAGCTGGCTGTCGTGCTTGACGGTCACGTTTGCCTAACCGTGTCGGACGGCGAAACCATCCACCTGAAACCAGGCGACACGTTCCTGCTGAACGACATGGCCAGCCAAGACCGCCTCACCCGGGTTCAGGGCGAAAAGGATGCGTCTTTTCTGTTCATCGTCCTTGATGAGAGCCGCTCTTAGGGCAATCACCGCGAGATCGAGATGTTCCAGTCGTCGCTGATGCGCTATCACAATGATGCATTGCGGGAGCGTTGAGAATTGATTGAAGAATTTTGGGCAGTCGTTCAGGCGATGCCGGCCGGCGATCTGTTCTGGTGCCTGTTCGCCGGCGCCCTGGCCTTCGCTGCCGAGTTCGCGGTGAGACACAGCTTGTTTCCCCGGATTGGTATAGATCGCCGCTGGACCTATGGCTTCGGGGTCTCGTCGGGACTTCTGGCGTTCGGAATTGCGTATGAATCAGTATTTGGCTGGTTAATATTCCTCTCTTTTTATAATTTTATTCCAACGATTTTAATTTATGACAAAAGATTCACGAAATCAAAAGTATATATGAAAAGGTCTATTTTTAGTTTATCTCTTTAGGGTGGTTTGTATTATATGCCTAATTTGGATTTTTTTGCATGTGTTGAATTATTGTCGTTTTCAAAAATTTCATAAAAGGTATTTTACAGCAAAGAGATTAGTGCCGACCACCCATTAAATGCATTCATATATACATTCGCTGTTGTTGGCATTCTGTTGATTGAATCGTATTTATTTTAAATATAATTCCATTATACCGCGTTTTTAATTATATTTTAAATTGATTACTCAATTGAGCCAGATGCAACGCTCTGTAACAAAGACGAATACGTTCACGTTGCTGGTGGGCAGGTTACGCCATAGCTCGAAAAAATGAGAGATTATAGGTGATACCGCAACATTTCTTCGGTCAGCAACCACGTGTTCCGCTTGTAGCTGTAAGCAGAATGTATTGTACTTGGGCAGTAATGTCGGCTCCTCCCCTCTGAGCCGACGCTGACTCAGGGCGAGCGCCCGAATTCCACCGCCAGCCGCACTATCTTTTTCATCACGGTCGGCAGCGCGTAATCGCCGAACCCATCGGCCGCACACCACACCCCGTCGAGCCCTGCGGTGGCGTCCACCCGGGCGGCCAACACCATCAGTTCGAGATGAAAATGGGTAAACGTGTGACGCACCAGGCCCCCTATTTCCTGCCAGTCGGCCTCGGCCGGCGCCTGTTTTACAGCCTCGGCCGTGGTCCATGTCCCGTCCGGCACCCAGTCGGTCGACGGTAATTCCATCATGCCGCCGAGCAGGCCGGATTCGATGCGACGGCGCAGCAGGACCGCGCCGTCGGGGCCGACGATCCAGAACGCGACACCGCGCCGGGTCGGACGTTCGGCCTTCGGCGTTTTCTTTGGCAGATCTGCGGCGATGCCGAGCCTCCGTGCCGCGCATAGCTCGGCCAGCGGACAGATCGCACAGGCCGGTTTGGTTGGCGAACAGATCGTGGCGCCGAGATCCATCGTCGCCTGGGCGTAATCGCCGAACCGGGCATCCGGCGTCACGCTGATGGCATGCGTGCGCAGCACCTCCTTCGATCCCGGTAACGGGTCCTCGACCGCGAACAGCCGCGCCATCACGCGTTCCACATTGCCGTCCACGACAGTTGCCCGCCGGTCGAACGCGATAGCAGCGATAGCGGCGGCGGTATAGGGCCCGATTCCCGGCAGCTTCAGAAGGTCGGCTTCGGAATCGGGAAACACGCCGCCAAGGTCGGTCGCCACCACAATCGCGCATTTATGAAGATTCCGGGCACGCGCGTAATAGCCGAGCCCCTGCCAGCCATGCAGCACATCGTCCAGCCCGGCGGCGGCGAGATCGGCCACCGTCGGCCACAGCCCGAGGAAGCATTCGAAATATGGCCCGACCGTCGCCACCGTGGTCTGCTGCAGCATGATCTCGCTCAGCCACACGTGATACGGGTCGGCGACCTTGCCCGGCAACGCGCGCCACGGCATCGCGCGGCGGTGGCGGTCATACCAGGCAAGTAACAGCTCGGGGGTTTGGGCGGAGTTCGCGTCGGTCAATTGCTTCGTCTGTTCTTAATCTGCGTGGCAACGCATCTGTGGATAATTACGGCGGGTCACGGATAATTCAACGGTAATTCAACGGTTCGCCAGTTGTCGGAAAGCGGAGACCACCCTACCATAAACACATGGTCAAAAAGCCCGCCCGCAAACGCCCCCCGCGCGACCCGTCGCAACGAAAAGCGCGCGGGCTGCTGACCGTGGGCACCAGCCTGCCCCATATTGCCGCCCCGGCCCTGCGCAAACGCGGATTTGCGCAGGCCAAACTGATCACCGACTGGCCGGCCATCGTCGGTGAGGAAATGGCCCGCTACACCGTGCCGCAGAAGCTGGTATTTCCGCGCGGAAGCAAGACCGACGCGATCCTGCATCTGCGCGTTGCATCGGGTTATGCGCTTGAATTGCAGCATAGCGCGCCGCAGATTATCGACCGGATCAACGGATTCTTCGGCTACCGCGCGGTCTCGGACCTGCGCTATGCCCAGGGACCGATCCCACCCCAACGCAGGCCGCGCCGGGTCACCCCGCCCCGGCTAAATGACGTGGACGAAGCCCAGCTGCAAAGCAACATCGGCGACATGGGCGATGCAGGTCTCAGAGACGCCCTGCTCAGACTCGGACGCGCCGTTCGCACCGGCCGTGGGCCGGGTAGAGACCCAGGTCGGGAATCGGGCTGAGGATAACTTAGAATCACTTCTGAAATGCCCGGAAACCGCCACATTTGGGGTCCATCCTGTGCTGGACTCATTTTTACACGCTAGATATTGTAGCAACGAGAGAGAGATACGGAACATGTTGAATAAATTTGGAATTGCCCTGGCGGCCCTGATGCTTATCGGGACCGCGCCTGCCCTTGCCCAGAACAAGGATGCCGAGCCACCCGCGCCGAACGGAACGGTTTCGGACCTGAAGCTGACGGACAAAGAATATGCGATGGGTCCGGCAGACGCCAAGGTGGTGTTCGTCGAATATGCCTCGCTGACCTGCCCGCACTGCGCGCAGTTCCACACCTCCGTACTGCCCGATATCAAGAAGGAATTCGTCGATACTGGCAAGATCCGCTACGTCTATCGCGACTTCCCGCTGGACCGCCTGGCACTCGGCGCGGCCATGGTGGCCCGCTGCGCGGGTCGGGACAGCTTTTTCGGCTTTATCGACACGTTCTATGCGGCGCAGGGCCAGTGGTCGCGCGCCTCGAACCCGATTTCGGCTCTCGGCAATCTGGCCAAGCTTGGCGGCATGTCGAAGAGCAAGTTCGAAGCCTGCCTGAAAGACGTCGAGATTCAGAACGGCATCTTGAAGCAACGGCTTAAAGCCTCCAACGAATTCAAAGTGCAGACGACGCCGACGGTTTTCGTCAATGGCGAGCGGTATGGCGGCGGTATGACGCTCGACCAGATGCGGACCCTGCTGAACCGGAAACTTGCTGAGTGAAAACTATAAAATGATCAGGAGTACCTAAGCGGTGCAGTTCAACCGTATGCGCATCACCGGATTCAAATCCTTCGTCGACCCGACCGAACTGGTCATCGATGAGGGACTGACCGGCATTGTCGGCCCCAATGGGTGTGGCAAATCGAATCTGGTCGAAGCCCTGCGCTGGGCCATGGGCGAGACGTCTGCCAAGCAGATGCGCGGCTCCGAGATGGACGACATGATCTTCGCCGGCACCGCTGACCGCCCGTCGCGGAACCTCGCCGAGGTCATCCTGTCGATGGACAATTCGGACCGGCGCGCGCCGGCCCAGTTCAACGATACCGACGAGCTCGACATAGTGCGGCGGATCGAGCGCGGCAACGGGTCGAACTACAAGGTCAACGGCATGGACACGCGGGCCCGCGACGTCCAGATGCTGTTTGCCGACGCCTCGACCGGCGCGCGGTCGACCGCCATGGTCAGTCAGGGCCGCATCGGCGCCATCATCAACGCAAAACCGACACAGCGCCGCGGGCTTCTTGAGGAAGCCGCGGGTATCACCGGTCTGCACGCTCGTCGTCACGAGGCCGAACTGCGCCTGCGTGCCGCGGAAACAAACCTGGAGCGCCTGGAAGACATCGTCGGCGCGCTGGAAGAACAGCACCGGTTGCTCAAACGCCAGGCGCGGCAGGCGACACGCTATCGCAATCTGTCCGACCATATCAAACGCCACGAAGCGATCCTGCTGCATCTGCGGTGGGTCTCCGCCCAGTCCGCACGCGAAGCCACCGCCGAACAGTTCAACGCGATCGAGACACTGGTGGCCGAACTGACCCAGGCGGTTGCCATCGCGACGACGGCCCAGGCAGACGCATCGACCGTGCTGCCCAGCCTCCGCCAGAAAGAAGCCGAAGCGGCCGCCGCTTTGCAGCGCCTTCTGGTTGCCCGCGATGCGCTCGACGCCGAGGAACGCCGCATCGAATCCCTGCGCGCGGAAATCAGCAATCGCATCACGATGATCGATGGCGATATCACGCGCGAAAAAAGCCTCGGCGGGGATGCCACCGAAGCCGTCGAAAAACTGGAAACCGAATCCACCGGCATTCGCGACGCGCAGACCCGCGAGTCCGACGATCTGGAAACCGCAAAGACGCGGCTTGCCGAAGCGCAGGCCGATGTCAGCGCCCGCGAACAGACGGTTGCCGAACTTAGCCGGTCCGTTGTCGCCGACGAGACCCGCGAAGCGACACTGACGCGCCAGCTTTCGGAATTCGAAATTCGCCGCAAGCGGTTTAACGAACGCCGTACCAATATAGAAACCGAGCAGCAGGAAGCAGCCCAGGCAGCCGACGATGACGGCGCGCTTGAAGAAGCCCGCAAGTCTGCCGAAGAGGCGCGCAATCAGGCCCAGGCGGCCCGCGACGCGCTGCAGGCAGCAGAGACGGCGACCGCCGACGCCCGTACCGCTGAAAACGAGGCGCGTGAAGGCCATCAGACCGCCGCCTCGGCCACCGCGAAACTCCGTGCCGAACAGGAAGCACTGAGCGAATTACTGGAATTCGGCGACCCCGAGTTATGGCCGCCGATGATCGATGCGGTCGAGGTCGATACCGGCTACGAAATGGCGCTCGGTGCAGCACTTGGCGAAGACCTGATTGCGCCGACCGACGAGGCATCGCCGATCCACTGGCGGTCACTGCCCATGTTCGCAAACCCGAAGGGCTTGCCGGATAACGTCCGCCGCCTGAGCGAGGTCGTGCGCGGACCGGCAGCCCTGACGCGCCGTCTGTCGCAGATCGGCATCGTCGAGACCGAGGAACAGGGCCTCAAGCTGCATGACAAGCTCGAACAGGGCCAGCGCCTGGTATCGGCCAATGGCGCACTGTGGCGCTGGGACGGCTTTACCGCCGCCGCCGGCACGCCGACCGCCGCCGCGACACGTCTGGCACAGCGGAACCGCCTCGAGGAAATGCTGGTCGATCTGGAAAAGGCGGACGCCACAGCCGCGCTCGCCCAGACCGGCCGTGAAAAGACGGCAACTACCGCGCGCGATGCAGCAGATGCCGAACGCAAGGCACGCGAAGGCGTGTGGGCCGCAGATAAAGTGGCTCAGGCAACCGGCACGACTGCGACGGCGCTCGCCGAAAGCACGGCGGATGCCCGCTCGCGCGTCAGCGGGCTGAAAGACGCGATTGAAAGCCTCCTGGCCGACGTCGCCGAGCTTGATACCCAGGAACAGACGGCGAAGCAGGATCGCGAAAGCCTTGCCGATGTGCCGGTCCGCCGGACCGAGGTAGAACGCCAGCAGCGCGAACTCGCCGAAAAGCGGGCGACGCTTGCCGAAATCCGCAGTGCCCATGACCGGCTCGATCAGGAGTCGGAGACCCGTATTCTTCGGCTCCAGGTCATCGCCAACGAACTTGCCTCGTGGCACAGCCGCGCAGCCAATGCGCTCAAACAGCTTGAACAGCTGACCACGCGCCGTGCGCAGGAATTGGAAGAGCATCAGAAGCTCGAAGCACGCCCGGCTGAAATCGCCGAGGAACGCTCGGCACTGCTAGACCACATCGTCCGGGCCGAAACGACCCGCAACCAGGCGGCCGACAGTCTCGCCCAGGCGGAGACCTCGCTTGAAAACCTGACGCGGGAACTGAGAGCCGGCGAATCAAAGCTTTCCGAAACCCGCGAGGACCGTGTCCGGCGCGAAGCCGCCGTCGAACAGATCGACCAGAACCTAGCCGTCATCGCAGAGCGCGTTGCCGAACGTCTCGAATGCAAACCCGAGGAAGCCCTTGCATCGGTCGATATTAATGCCGAAGAGCAGCTGCCGCCACAGGATACGGTTGAGCAGAAGCTCGAACGCCTGCAGCGCGAGCGGGACAATATGGGTCCAGTCAACCTGCGCGCCGAGCAGGAAGCCTCGGAGCTCGACGAAAGAATTCGCGGGATGGAGACCGAGCGCGAAGACCTGATCGCCGCGATCGCGCGGCTACGCCAGGGTATTTCGGGCCTGAACCGCGAAGGACGCGAACGTCTTCTGGTGGCATTTAACGAGGTCGATCAGCATTTCCGCGAGCTTTTCGCCAAACTGTTCGGCGGCGGGCGCGCGCATCTAAAACTGACCGAAGCCGACGATCCGCTCGAAGCCGGGCTTGAAGTCTTCGCCAGCCCGCCGGGAAAGCGACTGCAGAGCATGACACTGCTGTCGGGCGGTGAACAGGCGTTGACCGCGCTTTCGCTGCTGTTTGCGGTGTTCCTGACCAATCCGGCGCCGATCTGCGTGCTCGATGAGGTCGACGCCCCGCTGGATGACAGCAATGTCGATCGTTTCTGCAAATTGCTCGAAGAAATGATCCGCGCGTCGAGCACGCGTTTCCTGCTTGTGACCCATCATCGACTGACGATGGCGCGTATGGATCGGCTCTATGGTGTTACGATGGCCGAACAGGGTGTTTCGCAGCTTGTTTCAGTCGATCTGCAAGCCGCCGAACGACTCCGTGAGACAGCCTGACGCATCCCTGTTTTACGGTTTATAATCAAAGGGTTAGATGCCTGGTGGAAGGGTTGACAGTGGTTTGGTCTCACCGTATGGTGCGCTCGCTTTAGCAGGTGCAAAATCACCTGTGGCCACTACATCGTGTCAATCTTCGATGACAGAGCGCAAACCACCGAAGTCCCGTGACGATCTGGATAAACGGCTGCGCCAATTTCGCAACAAAAGAGACGTTGCGACAGGGCGAGACCGCAATACGGACAGCACGAATAATGGGCTCGGATTTGCGATGCGCATCGGGGTCGAATTGGTGGCGGCGCTGGTTATCGGGGTCGGTTTCGGTCTTTTTCTCGATAGCTGGCTCGATACGAAACCATGGTTCATGCTGGGGTTCTTCTTATTGGGGGCAGCGGCAGGAATGTTTAACGTATACCGGGTCGTCCAAAATCAGGGGGGCGCGGTAGGGTACCGGCAGCAGGATAAGCCGGGGCCTGAAATGTCAAAAACGGATTTGGACGGGGATTAACCGTTGGCTACTGAGAAACACGGCGGAGAGCAGCACAGCCCTCTGGAACAGTTCGAGATCAAAGAGCTGGTGCCTATCGAAATCGCCGGTAACAACATCTCCTTCAGCAACTCGGCGCTGATGATGGTGATTACGATTACCCTCATTCTGATGCTGATGATACTCGGCACGCGTAAACGCGCGATGATCCCGGGCCGCTGGCAGGCGCTTGCGGAACTATGCTACGAATTCGTCGCCAATCTGATCCGCGATACCGTCGGGAACGAAGGGCGCAAATATTTCCCCTTCATCTTCGCGCTGTTCATGTTCATTCTGATCGGCAACATGCTCGGCATGGTCCCGTACAGCTTCACGTTCACGAGCCACATCGCGGTCACGTTCGCGATGGCAATGGTCGTCTTTACCGGCGTCACTATCCTCGGCTTCGCCAAGCACGGCATCAGGTTCTTTACGTTCTTCGTGCCGCCAGGCGTGCCTATCTGGATGTGGCCGCTGATGATCCCGATCGAAATTATTTCCTATCTGTCACGCCCGGTCAGCCTGGCAATGCGGCTGTTCGCAAACATGCTCGCGGGTCACACCCTGCTCAAAGTGTTTGCCGGCTTCGTTCCCGCACTTGGCGCAGCAGGCATCTTGCCACTCGCCTTTGTCGGCGCCCTGACGGGACTGGAACTTCTAATCGCGTTTTTACAGGCCTATGTTTTTGCGATCCTTACCTGCCTGTATATCGACGATGCATTGCATCTCCACTAAGCGGGACACGTAACTAAAATTCGGTCCCAAGCGAACAAACTTTAAGAAAGGAACTATAAAATGGAAGAAGCAGCAGCCAAACTGATTGGTGCCGGACTCGCCGTGATCGGCGTCATCGGAGCCGGTATCGGTATCGGCAACATCTTCGCAGCGTTCATCACCGCTGTTGGTCGCAACCCCGCGTCCCGCAACGAAGTGTTCACCATGACGATGCTTGGTTTTGCCCTCGTGGAAGCCATCGCGCTCTTCGCGCTGGTTATCGCCCTCATCATCCTGTTCGGCTAATTCGTCGAACCTGCCATTTAAGGTAGCGCTGTCAAATGCCCCAACTTGAACAAATCCATACGTATCTCGGCCAGATATTCTGGCTGTTCGTTACCTTTGGGTTGCTCTACATCGTGCTCTGGAAAGCCGCACTGCCACGGGTCTCGACGATCCTGCAAGAACGCCAAGAGCGCATTGATGAAGACCTTCGCAAAGCGGAGGAATTCAAGCAGGAAGCTGACGACGCGATCGCCGCTTATGAAAAGCTGGTCGCCGAGGCACGCTCCCAGGCACAGACAGTCATCCGTGAGACGAATGTCGCACTTGCCGCAGACGCTGCCGCTCGTCAGGACGCCCTGACCGTGCGGATCAAGGCGGATGTTGCCGAAGCCGAAGCACGCATCGACAAGGCGCGTACCGAGGCATTGGCGAATATCCAGACGGTCGCCGTCGAAGTTGCGCAGGCCGCAACGATACGGTTGATCGGCAAGGATATACCGACGGATAACGCGGAAGCGGCGGTTGCCGCCGCAATGCGGGAGCGTGGCTGATGGACTGGAATGATCCGACACTCTGGGTAGCCGTTGGCTTCGTCATCTTCGTTGCCGGCGTTTTCAAGATTGCCAAGAAGACCATCATCGGCGCGCTCGACGGCCGGGCGGAGCAAATCCGCAACAGCCTGGACCAAGCAGCAAGCCTGCGTGAAGAAGCACAGCAGCTGCTTGCGGAATACCAACGGAAGCAGCGCGACGCCGTAAAAGAGACCGAGAAGATGGTGGCCCAGGCCCGCGCAGAAGCGGCACAGATGGCAAAGACAGGTGCCGAAAAGCTGGAAGAGATGCTCAAACGGCGCGAACAGCTTGCCGTCGAGAAAATCGCCCAGGCCGAAGCCGACGCCATTCGCGAAGTCCGTGCCATATCGGTCGATGTCGCCGTCGCGGCAACCCGCAGCCTGATCGCATCCAACATGGATGACGGGAAATCGGGCGCGCTGGTTGATGACGCGATTTCAGACCTGTCGAAAAAACTGCATTGATCTAAACGTCTACAGACAAAAAAGGCGGAGTTTTCCCCGCCTTTTTTGTGTCTGGACCACGTGCCCGACCTGAATTCGTACTTGCCCGGACGCGGCTACTCCGCCGCCTCGCCCTGAACGGGGTCGGGACGCCAGCGCAGGATCGGCCGACGGGCCGCCGCGGTTTCATCGAGTCGCCGACGCGGTGTATGCACCGGCGCATCGTGGAACGCCTGCGCATCCCCGTCCTTCGCCCGTTTCGCCAGATGCCGCATGGTCTCGATAAACTGATCGAGGCTTTCCCGACTTTCGGTCTCCGTCGGTTCCATCAGCAGCGCACCATGAACGACCAGCGGGAAATACATGGTCATGGGGTGGAAGCCCTCGTCGATCATCGCCTTGGCGAAATCGAGCGTGGTAACGTCGGTCCCCTTGAGGAAGCCGTCATCGAACAGAACCTCGTGCATGCACGGCCCGTCATAGGCGAGGCTGAGTTCCTTCGACAGGCTGGCCAGCAGATAGTTCGCATTGAGCACCGCATCGGACGATGCCTGACGCAGCCCGTCCGATCCGTGGCTCATCATGTAAGCCAGCGCGCGGACGAACATGCCCATCTGGCCGTGAAATGCCTTCATCCGGCCATAAGGCGCGGCCTGCGCTGCCTCGTCCTCGTGTTCGACCAGACTGAAACCGTCTTCGCCATGAACCACCCAGGGCCGTGGCGCGTAATCCGCCAGTGCCTCGGACAGAACCACCGGCCCACTGCCCGGACCACCGCCGCCATGCGGCGTAGAGAACGTCTTGTGCAGGTTCAGGTGCATACAGTCGATGCCGAGATCGCCCGGCCGCACACGCCCGACGATGGCGTTAAAGTTCGCCCCATCGCAATAGAAGAACGCGCCCGCATCGTGTACAGCCTGCGCCTGTTCCAGAATTTCATCCTCGAACAGACCGCACGTGTTCGGATTGGTCAGCATGAAGGCGGCAACATCTTCATCCAGCGCGTCCTTGAGGGCATTGAGATCCACACGGCCCCGGTCGTTCAACGGAATCGCCTCCACCGCGTAGCCGCAGATCGCCGCCGTCGCCGGGTTCGTGCCATGCGCGGAATCGGGCACCAGCACGCGCTTGCGTCCATCGCCGCGAGCTTCCAGCGCTGTACGCGCCGTCATCAGACCGCACAGCTCGCCATGGGCGCCCGCGGCGGGTGACATCGCAACCGCAGGCATGCCGGTAAGTGTCTTGATCCAGTGGGCCAGCGTATCGATCAGGCGCAACGCGCCCTGCACCGTGGCTTCCGGCTGCAACGGATGCAGATCGGCGAAGCCCGGCAGGCGGGCCATCTTTTCGTTCAGCCGCGGATTGTGCTTCATCGTGCACGATCCCAGCGGATAAAATCCCGCATCAATCGCATAGTTCTTCTGACTCAGCCTTGTGTAGTGCCGCACCACCTGCGGCTCGGACAGACCCGGAAGACCAATGGCGTCCGGCCGGTCGAGCCCGCCAAGACGGCTTTGCACCGGCGGCGGTTCGGGCAGGTCGACACCGCTCCGACCCGGCGCATCCTGTTCAAAGATCAGCGGCTCTTCCAGACGAAGGCCGCGGTTCCCCGTGTAAGTATCGGTTGAATTGCCCTCCATCACGCGGCCTCCTTCAGTGCGGCACATAGCCGGTCCATATCGTCGTCGGTCACAGTCTCCGTGACGGCGACCAGCAGCAGGTTGGTGAGCGCGTCATCGCCAGGGCGCAGGCGTGAGACCGGCACGCCGGCCAGGATGCCTTCAACCGCAAGCCGGTCGACAACGGGTGCCGCCGGTTCGGCAAGCCGCACGGTCAGCTCGTTAAAGAACGTGTCGTTCACCACCTCAATTCCCGCCGCGGCAAAACGATCCGCGAGCTGGACGGTCTTGGCATGGTTTATCGCCGCCAGCCGGCGGAACCCGTCTTCGCCCAGCAGGGACAGATGGATGGTGAAGGCGAGTGCGCACAGCCCCGAATTGGTGCAGATATTGCTCGTCGCTTTTTCGCGGCGGATATGCTGCTCGCGGGTCGACAGGGTGAGCACCCAGCCGCGCTTGCCGTCGACATCGACGGTCTCACCCGCCAGACGCCCCGGCATCTGGCGCACGTATTTTTCACGCGCCGCAAACAGCCCCACATAGGGGCCACCGAAATTGAGCGGATTGCCTATCGAGCGGCCTTCGGCGGCAACGATATCGGCGCCCATATCGCCCGGCGGCTTGAGCGCGCCCAGGGCAACGACCTCGTTCATCACCACGACCAGCAGCGCGCCCGCGTCGTGACAGGCATCGGCAATCGGCTGCAGGTCGCGCACCCGGCCGAACATATCAGGATACTGCACAACCACGCAGGCTGTACCGTCGGCAATCTGCGCGGCGATATCTTCATTGCCGTCGATATCGGGCGGCAAAACATCGATTGTGCTGTCGAGAAATTTCAGCAGCGTTTCCGTCGTTTCGGTGTAATGCGGATGCAGCCCGCCCGACAGAACCACATCGGCCTTGCGGGTCACGCGCCGCGCCATCAGGGCCGCTTCGGCGCAGGATGTCGCGCCGTCATACATCGATGCATTCGCCACATCCATGCCGGTTATCAGCGCGACCTGGGTCTGGAATTCGAACAGGTATTGCAGCGTGCCCTGGGAAACTTCGGGCTGATACGGCGTGTAGGACGTCAGAAATTCGCCGCGCTGGATCAAATGATTGACCGACGCGGGTACATGATGGCGATAAGCACCGGCGCCGAGGAAAAACGGCACACTGCCCGCGGCCATATTTTCGGCGGCCATTGCGGTCAGCGCGCGCTCGACCTCGAGCTCGCCCTGATGCGCCGGCAGATCGACCGGTTCAGCAAGATGAACGCTATCGGGCACATCGCTGAACAGGCTATCGACCGACGGCGCGCCAATGACGACAAGCATGTCCCGCCGGTCCGCCTCGGTGAGCGGCAGGTACCGCATCAGCTCTGGCTCGCCGTAAAGTCGTTATAGGCAGCTTCGTCCATCATGCCGTCGAGCTGCGACGCGTCCGACAGGCGAATCTTCATGAACCAACCATCGCCGGTCGGCGACTGGTTGACCAGTTCGGGGTCCTCTTCAAGCGCTGCGTTCACCTCGACAATTTTGCCGGTCAGCGGCGCGTAAACCTCGCTCGCCGCCTTGACGGATTCAACGACCGCGGCATCGCCGTTCTGGACGACCTGCTTGCCGACTTCCGGCAATTCAACAAAAACCACGTCACCCAGCTGTTCCTGAGCAAAGTTGCTGATGCCGACGGTGGCGATATCGTCCTCCAGCCGGATCCATTCATGCTCTTTCGAATATTTCAGATCGCTCATATCGGTTACTCCTGTCCTCGGTAATATCTGTTTGGAACGAACGGCATCGCGGCGATCCGGCCGGGACGCGGTTTCCCGCGGACGACCAGGTTCACCGGTGTTTCTTTTGCGGCATGGCCGCTATCGACATAGCCCATGGCGACGGGCCCACTCGCTGACGGGCCGAACCCACCCGAAGTGATGATACCAATCACAGTGCCGTCTGCATCCGTGATTTCAGTGCCCTCGCGCGCAGGCACCTTGCCGTCGGGCAGGATACCGACGCGTTTGCGCGCGGCGCCGTCGGTGATCTGGCGCTGGATGACATCTGCCCCCGGAAATCCGCCTTCGGCCCGGCGACGCTTGCCGATCGACCAGGTCAGCCCTGCCTCGACCGGCGTCGTCGCCTCGTCAATATCGCGGCCATAGAGACACAAACCGGCTTCGAGCCGCAGCGAATCCCGCGCACCGAGCCCCGCCAGTGCCACGTCATCATCCACCAGCAGCAATTCGGTGATCCGCACGGCATCGCTGGATGGAATGGAAATCTCATAACCGTCTTCGCCGGTATAGCCGGACCGGGTGACAGCAAGGCGGGAGCCATCGACCTCGAATGGCAGCGCGCTCATGAACGGCATAGTGTCCGCCCCCGGTGCATGCCGTGCCAGCACCGCTGACGCCGCCGGCCCCTGTAATGCAATAAGCGAACGGTCGTCGAGAACCTCGACCTCTATTCCGCCGGAACGCCCACCCGAACTCCCACCGGGTAAATCTGCGCGCAGATGGGCGATATCGGCGTCCTTGCAGCCGGCATTGACCACCAGAAACAGATAGTCGCCGACATTGGTGACCATTAGGTCATCCAGAATGCCACCGGTCTCGTTGGTGAACATAGTGTAGCGCATCCGGCCGGCCGCGAGCCCCGCAATATCGCCCGGAACAAGCGTCTCCAGCGCCGCTGCCGGATTGTCGCCGTGCAAGCTGACCTGCCCCATATGCGAAACATCGAAAATGGACGCCTTCGCGCGTGTGTGATTATGTTCGGTGAGGATTCCGGCTGGATACTGCACCGGCATCTCATACCCGGCGAACGGCACCATCTTGCCGCCTGCGGCAACATGCAGATCGAACAGCGCAGTACGTTTGTGATCGGTTGTGTCGGTTCCGGCGATAGCACGTCCTCCTCACGGATGATCGGCATACGAAATCCAAGCGAAAATCGAAGCCTGCGTGCCCCCTCTGTCCGGTAACCTGAGAGATTCACCCGCAAATCTGCGGGTTTACGCCTTCGGTGAGACGGCAAACCTGCCGCCTGCTTTCCAGAGTTACATCCTCCTGCGGTCCGTTTGCCTGAGAGTTTCCGGGGCGGTTGCTCCTTCGGCGGCGGATCCATGCGGATACCGTCTCTCCCGCAGGGCTCATCTGTAAGGCTGTATTTCCATCAGAACCGATGGAAACCTGCCTGAAATGGTCTTCAATATCGTCCCGGTATCTTAATCCCCGGCGAAACCAATACAACTCCCGCAGCGAATCATGGATGAATCATGGCCGAATGATGGAAGCGTGATCGATTACCGCAGTTTGCGGCTACGATTGAATTTGAGCTCTTCCGGCGTCAACTGGAAGCCGAGAATGATTTCAAGAGCCGCACCGTCGGTCGGCACCTTTACCGGAATCGTCATGTCGAGATCATCCTGATACAGCATCCGGGTGCGGTTGCCTTCGAATTCTCCGGTCACGTTGAAGACACTTTTGCCTTCAGACCGAGACTGAAATTTAGGGATCGCGACAAAATAATCGAAAGCTACCTGGCCGGCCTTGTTCGCCAGTCCGCGTTCAACCGTGATCTGCACGGAAAGCTCAATCTCGGCTTCGCCCTCGTTATAGTCGCAATCGCCGACGAAATTGACGATCTCTGCCTCGAACAGGATATCGGTGATATCCCGCCCCGGGCCCGGCTTGAACTTGGTCAGCTCCTTGGCATCTTCGAGAATAAATACCGCCGGACATTTATATACGATGTCCTTTTCAAACAGCCCGCAGGCAGCCACCAGCAATCCGAGCACCGAGACGGCCAGGGCTGTGCGAACCGGGCGCACGATATGTCTGATGGAAGTAATAAGCCGGATCAGAGCTTGCTGTGCGTGCCGTCGCATACCGGGGTATCCGCGGTATTTTTGCAGCCGCAGAACCATACTTTGGCCGTCTCGGTCGCCGAATACTTTTGCGGAGGAATGCCGGTTCCCTTGTGCGATCCGTCGCAGAACGGCTGGCTTTCGCTTTTACCACAAGCGCACCACCAGTATTCTTGGCCCGCCTCGACATCGACGCCATAAGGTGATTTTTGCGCAATAACGGGTTCCGACATCCTGCATCCCTTCACGAAATTCATGTGACGCGCTATATGAAGGTCATATTCTTGCGCCGTACCGGCAACGATTTTAGTTAACGGAACGCGTTTTCACAAGGCAGCGGATTCGCCTATGATGTCGCGGCTTTCCGGGGACAAAGATGACCAAAAGACCACTTAAAATTCTACTCGCCGGCCCACGCGGTTTCTGTGCCGGCGTCGACCGGGCGATTCAGATTGTCGAGCTCGCCATCGAAAAACATGGACCACCGGTCTATGTTCGTCACGAGATTGTCCATAACCGCTATGTGGTTGAAGATCTTGAAACCAAAGGGGCCGTGTTTGTCGAGGAACTCGATGAAGTTCCCGAGGGAGTGCCCGTTGTATTTTCCGCCCACGGCGTACCGAAATCGGTATTTTCGGAGGCCGATGAGCGCGAAATGTACTATCTCGACGCGACCTGCCCGCTGGTCACCAAGGTACATGTCGATGCCGCCCGGCACGAAAAGGAAGGCAAGGACCTGATCCTGATCGGTCATGCCGGCCACCCGGAAGTCATCGGCACCATCGGTCAGCTCCATAACGGCGAGATGATTTTGGTGGAGAATGCCGAACAGGCAGAAACGGTGGAAGTGCCGCATCCCGAGAACCTCGCCTTCGTCACCCAGACGACGCTGTCGGTGGACGATACAGCGGAGATCATCGAGATCCTGCAGCGCAGGTTCCCGATGATCGAAGCGCCCCGCAAGGAAGACATCTGCTACGCCACCACCAACCGCCAGGCAGCGGTCAAGAAACTGGCTGATGAATGCGAGGCCATGATCGTCCTCGGGGCGCCGAATTCTTCCAACTCCAACCGATTAGCCGAGGTCGCACTGACGATCGGCTGTCCCAAATCGACACTGATCCAGCGTGCCGCGGAGCTGGAAGACGGCTGGCTCGACGGCGTATCGACACTCGGCATCACCGCCGGCGCATCTGCGCCTGAAGTTCTCGTGCAGGAACTGATCGATACCCTGGCGGCGCAGTTCGACTTGACGGTCGAGGAACGCAACATCATCGATGAAAACGTCACGTTCAGTCTGCCGCGCGCACTGAGCGCATGAACCGGCTGCGATAGGGAACTGGGCCGCATGGCGGTCTATACCCATATAACAGATGACGCGCTCGACAGTCTTGTCGCGCGCTACGATATCGGCGGGGTCGAAAGCTGTACCGGTATAGCGCCAGGTGTCGAGAACTCGAACTACATGCTGCGGACAGAGCGCGAAAGCTTCATTCTGACGCTATATGAAAAACGCGTGCGCGCGGATGACCTGCCCTTCTATCTGGGCCTGATGACGCATCTGGCCGCGCAGGGATTTCCCTGCCCCGTCCCGGTCGCCGACCGCAAGGGCGCGATATTGCAGACGCTTGCCGGCCGCCCGGCCGCGATCGTCAGCTTTCTCGACGGTCGCAGCGCCGATTGCGACGACCTGACCCCGGAACGCTGCGCTGCCATCGGCGCCGTCTGTGGCAGGCTCCATCGGGACACGTCCACCTTTAACCTCAAACGCCCGAACGATCTGTCGCTCCCCGACTGGCGGCTGCTGTTCGCCCCACTCGCAAACGATGCGAACAAACTGAACCCCGGGCTCAGCGGCTGGATCGGCGATGAACTCTCCTTCCTCGAAGCCAACTGGCCGACGGCGCTTCCCACCGGCATCGTTCATGCCGATTTGTTCCCGGACAATGCGTTCTTCAAAGGCGCGACGCTGACCGGCGTAATCGATTTTTACTTTGCGTGTAACGATTTTCTCGCCTGGGATCTCGCCGTGTGTATCAACGCCTGGTGTTTCGACGCAGACGGTGCGTTCCTGGCGGGCAATTCAAAATCTCTGCTCAGAGGATATCAGAACAACCGGCCGCTCACCCCGGCGGAGCGTGATATGCTGCCGGTTCTGACCCGTGGCGCGGCGTTGCGGTTCCTTCTGACCCGGCTGCATGACTGGTTTCATACCCCCGACGATGCGCTCGCCAATCGCAAGGACCCGCTCGACCTTGTGCCACTGATCGAGTTTCACCGCTCGGTATCCGATTCCACTGCATATGGCCTAGATTGACCCCCCATGAAAGATACTAACGACAGCAACGCCAAAGTAAAAATTTTCACCGACGGCGCGTGCAGCGGCAATCCCGGCCCCGGTGGCTGGGGCGCGATCCTGCGCTGGAACGGCACGGAAAAAGAACTCAAGGGCGGCGAGCCGGAGACCACCAACAACCGGATGGAACTGATGGCCGCCATCCAGGCACTTGAGACGCTCAAACGCGACGTCCAAGCCGATCTGTATACCGACAGTACCTATGTCCAGAAGGGCATCACGGAATGGATCCATTCGTGGAAAAAGCGCGGCTGGAAAACGGCAGCCAAAAAGCCGGTGAAAAACGAAGACCTGTGGCGCCGCCTCGATGAGGCCGTCGCCCGCCACGACGTTAAATGGCACTGGGTAAAAGGCCATGCCGGGCACGCTGAAAACGAGCGCGCCGACGAGCTGGCCCGGATGGGGCTGGAAGAAGCGCGCTGACCCGCCGCGATTCATCGGAAGCGACAACAGGAAACAGTAAAATGACCGGACAGACGATTAGCATACCCGCCACCGATGGCAGCGGTTCTTTCAGCACTTATCTCACGGGACCCACCGCTGAGCAGGCCCCTGCCATCATCCTCCTGCATGAGATATACGGCGTTACCGACTGGGTGACCGAAACCGCCGATCTGTTTGCCGAACGCGGATATACAGTCGCCGCACCCGACATGTTCTGGCGGCTCGAGCCTAATTTCACCGCCGATCACCGGGATACCGTATCGCGCGACAAAGGCCTGCGCTATCGCGAGATGATCGACCGGGACACGGCGGTCGACGACATCGCCGCCCTGATCGCCCATCTGCAATCCCGGCCCGGTCACAACGGCAAAATTGGCGTTACCGGTTTCTGCATGGGTGGCACACTGACCTATCTTGCGGCCACGCGGCTGAAGATCGACGCTGCTGTCGCTTATTACTGCACCCAGATTCACGAACACCTTGATGAAGCAGCGGATATTTCCTGCCCGACCATGCTGCATATGGGCGACCGTGACGACCACGTGCCGGAAGAACTCGCCGTAACGATCCGCGATACGCTGCAGGATCTGCCGGATGTCACCATCCACCGCTACGATGCCGGCCACGCGTTCTGCAATACGCACCGCGACGACCACTATCAGAAAGAACCGAGCGATCTGTCGCACGCGCGCACATTCGAGATGTTTGACCGGTTGATATAACCGGCTGCGCTGACCGGCTGCGCTGCCCCCCCCCCTGCTGACCGGCTGCCCTGACAATATGCGGGCCGTCATTGTGGTAACGAATACCGGTTGCTAGGGTTGCCGGGTATTCTCCCTGTCTCGCAGTGACAAGGTCCCCACCATGAAAATTCTGCCGAACTTCCCGCCCATCCATTTTGATTTTGGCGCCATTGCCGAATTGCCCGGTATCCTGTCGGGTCTCGGCGTGAATCGTCCGCTGGTCATCACTGACACGGGACTGGTCGCGCGCGGAATTGCGGCAAAACTGGTCTCGGCCTTTCCGTCCGCCGATGACGTCATTGTCTTCGACGGCATCCCGCCCAACCCCACCATCGGCGGCATCTAAGCGGCCTGCGAAATATACAAGGACCGGGGCTGCGACGGGGTTCTGGCCCTTGGCGGTCCGGGAAGGAAAGTATCGGCAGTGATGTTCATATTATAGGCGTTCGATCCGCCGTGACCTTCCAGCAAAAGCTGCAGATAATGCGTGCCGGCGTCGAGATCGCCGAGGTTCAGAAGGTATTCACCGGCTGATGCCCCGCCGCCCGCGCGGGCACCGAAGAGGTATTCCCCGTCGAGCCAGGCAAACATACCGTTATCGACCCCGAAGCTCGCCTGAACATTCGTCGCACCCAGCGTATCGAACCGATAGATGATCGCGACTTCGTCGCCAGGCGTCCACGTATTGGGGATCGAGGCCTCGGCGGTCCAGTTGCCATTGAGGCTGCCCGGATTCGTCAGCCAGTTGCCCAGCGCCGGTGCCGCAGCGGTCAGAATTGGTGCCGTCGGAAAATTGAGGGTCGAATCGTTAGATACCGGGAAAGGGCCGGTTTCGCCGCCATTTGTCAGATTGAGGACCGTCCCGATGCTGTCATTGTCAAAACCGGGATCGCTGGTCGTTACAAGAGTTACCGCATTTGCGGTCGCCGGAAAGAGAAATGCAGAAACGATAAAGACCTGTTTGATATTCATTTGCCCGGTTCACTGACTACAAAATTTTACACGGCTCGAGGTATTTGTTTTGGAGGGCCCTATCCCTCCCCTATGCAATTACCGTGCCAGATATTAAAATGTCATAAAATTAGTGTTTTACGGAAAATCTACCACCAAAGGGTTGTTCAACTTGTAAAATGTACCAACACTACGGCCATGACGTGTTGGGGCCGAATCCCTCAGGCCCAACCGAAGGCACTGTCGGGAGATTTTACGACGAAACATATCGCAACAGAGATTCCCGCAGGGATCCGCCATTGGCACGATACTTGCATTAATTCAGGTGAACCGTTTCGACAATTTCCCGCATAAATTGCGGGTATAAGAAAATATGACCTCAGGGAAGAAAATCGTGAAAAATATCTCCATCAGCCAGTCACTCGGCAGGCGGCTCTCGCTAACCGCCGCCGTGTCCGCCCTGCTGTTCGTATCCGCGCCCATGGCGCACGCCACCATCATCACGATCGGGGATGTGAGCCCGAACGTCGGGCCCGGAAATACAACGACGCTCGCCAACCTGACCGTCGGCGTGGTGAACCAGGGCAGCGTTGACGTTAATTCACAGTCAATTCTTAACGTGTCGAACCTCCTGTCGATCCGAAACGGTAGTACACTCTCGGTCAGCTCGGGGGGCGAGACCAACGCCTCAAGCGTGACGCTTGTGGGCAACAATAACAACGGCGATGGCACGCTTCTCATCCAGGGTAGTCAGGCGGGAACGACGTCGACGCTGAACAACAACATTTTTCACCTATGTGGAAACAACTCGGGCGGGCGTCTGGAAATTCGCGACGGTGGTGTTTTAAACGCGACGGCAGCCTCAAATCATACCATCGGCGATAATTCCACCACTGGGGTCACAACGGGCACCCAGTCCGCTCTGGTGACCGGCGCGGGCATCACGGCAAATTTCGAGACCAGCCTGCTCATTGGTCGCGGCGAGCACAGACAGCTTGATGTCGAAAATGGTGGAACCGTAAACGTGGTCACGGTGCCTAACGGCGGCCTCCCTTTTATAAATATCGGGTCGAATAATTTCTCCGGGGTTGCCGGCACCGGGACGGTCAACGTTCGCGGACCCGGTTTGACACTCAATGGCGGCGATAGTGTCGGCGTCGGACAACTGGGCGGATACGGAAAGCTCAATGTTTCAAATGGTGGGCAGGTCTCAGCGGTTTCCCTCAATCTTGCAGGAGGTGCGGGCAGCACTGCCAGTGTCGTTGTGACCGGAGCCGGCTCCGCGATTACCACGGCAAATGTTATTAACGCAGTAACTCTCCAGGTGGGCGCTCAGGGTACAGCGTCCCTGCGCCGGGTGTCGTGTCGGTCCTGCTGATTGGTATTGCGGGTATGGCCGCCTCTCGGCGTCGTCGCCGCATAGCGTAACCGCCGCGCCGTACAGGCCTATCTGGCAGCATCTCGGATTGCCTGCCACACGCGGTTCGGCGTCGCCGGCATATCGAGCCCGGTTACGCCGACCTCGGCCAGGGCATTCATCACCGCGTTCATTGTCGCCGGTAGCGCGCCGACGGTGCCCGCTTCGCCCGCGCCTTTTACACCCAGCGGATTGCGCTGGGTCGGCACCTCATGGGCTTCAATGGAGATATCGGGAAAATCGGCGGCACGTGGCATCGCGTAATCCATGAACGAGCCGCTGAGCAGCTGGCCGCTATCGAGATCGTAAGCGACCTGTTCAGCCAGCGCCTGACCGACACCCTGTGCCACACCGCCGTGGATCTGGCCCTTGACGATAACCGGGTTGATCATGGTGCCGACATCGTCGACCACCCAGTAGCCGACGACCTCGGTCATGCCGGTATCCGAATCGATCTCGACCTCGCAGACATGGCTGCCATTGGGATAGGTATCGTCTTCGGGGGCGAAGGTCGCGGTCTCGAACAAACCGGGCTCGATGCCTTTCGGAAGCCGCGCGGGCGAAAAGGATGCCTTGGCGACCTCGGTCAGCGTCACGCTACGGTCGGTGCCGGCAACCGAGAAGGCGCCTTCCGAAAATTCCATATCGACCACGCTGGCTTCGAGCATGTGGGCAGCGATGGTTTTGGCCTTGTCGATGATCTTCTCGGCGGCAAAATACAACGCCGAGCCACCGATGACGGTCGAGCGCGAGCCCATGGTGCCAATACCGAAAGCCACCCGGTCCGTATCGCCGTCGATCACCCGCATCCGCGCGGGATCGAGACCCAGCCGTTCGTTGACGATCTGCTTGTAGACCGTCTCATGGCCCTGGCCCTGGCTTTTGGTGCCCATCAGGATCGTCGCCGTGCCATCCGTGCTGAAACGGATCTCGGCGAAGTCCGGCGAGGGCGAGGCCGACCGTTCAATCGGGTTCGCGGTACCGATACCACGCAGCTTGCCGCGGGCGCAGGCGTCTTGCCGCCGGGCGGCAAACCCCTTGTAATCCGCCATCTCGAGCACAGCCGACTGGTTCCGCGCGAACTCACCGCAATCATACGTCAGACCCAGCGCGTTCTTTACCGGCATGGCGTCGGGCGCGATCATGCTGCGGGCGCGCAGCTCTGTCGGATCGATACCGAGTTCACGTGCCGCTTCATCGAACATTCGCTCGATCACATATGTCGCCTCGGGCCGCCCGGCGCCTCGATAGGGGGCGGTCGGGTTGGTGTTCGAATGAACCGTCCGTACCGCCACATGAGCCGCCGGGATATCATAGACGCCGATCAGTGTGCCGACATTGCTAAAGGCCGCCAGCAGATTACGGATGGCCGACAGATAGGCACCTATATTAGCGATTGTTTTTACCCGCAGGCCAATCACCTTGCCGTCGGCATCGAAGGCGAGCTCGGCATCTGTGACGTTGTCACGCCCGTGTTCGTCCGCCTGCACGGCCTCGGACCGCTCGCACGCCCACTTCACCGGCCGGCCGACTTTGCGCGCGGCCCACAGCACCAGGCGATGCTCGGCATATTGCCAACCCTTGGTCCCGAACCCGCCGCCGATATCGCGCGCGATGACACGGATATTCTGTTCCGGCACCCGAAAAACTTTTTCGGCCAACAATTGCCGTACCCGGTGGGGATACTGCACGTCGGCATGAAGCAGATAACGGTCTTCGCGTTCGTCGTAAGCGCCGATGGCACCACGCGCTTCCATGTAGTGGGCAAAGACGCGGGAGATCACAAACCGGCGGCTGACGATGCGGTCCGCCCGGGCAAACGCCGCCGCGGTCGCGGCATCGTCGCCTGCCTGATACAGGCCGGACACATTATCCGGGCTGTCATCCCACACCAGTGGGGCATCCGCATCGACCGTGCGGGCGGTATCGGTTATCGACGGCAGAGGCTGATAGTCGATCAGGACGGCCTCGGCGGCATCCTGCGCCTGAGCTAGCGTATCTGCGACAATTAACGCCACGGCATCGCCGACATAGCGGACACGACCCAGCGCCAGCGCCGGCTGCGGGCGGTATTTCATCGGATCGCCATCGGGGCGCAGCCATTTGGCGGGCATGCCGGGCACACCGAGATTGTCGGCAGCGACATCTTCGCCGGTATAGATTGCGAGAACACCTGGCAGAGCAGCTGCAACCGATGTATCTATCGCGCCGATTTCGGCATGGGCATGCGGTGACCGCAACACGATCGCGTATGTCTGGTCTGGCAGGTTGACGTCATTGACGAACAGGCCGCGGCCTTTGAGCAGGCGCGGGTCTTCCTCGCGCGTCACTCCCTGCCCTATTCCGAATTTTGCCATTTTATGCCCCCGTAATCCTGCCGAACGTAGTTGTGCCGCAAACGAAAGCGCCCCGGCCATGACGGCCGGGGCGAATTCCGTAACCCTTGCCGCTTAAAGCTGGCAGAGGATCGTGTCCGCATCGCTGACTTCGAACCCGCCGCCTTCTTCAAGGTTGATCGCGGTGACGGTACCGTCATCGACACTCATCGAATAGCGGCGGGAGCGCACGCCGAGACCGCGATCTGTCAGATCGAGCACGGTGCCAAGCTCCTTGGTCAGCGCGGCGCTACCATCTGCCAGCATCTCAACCTTGTCACCGGCATTCTGATTTTTGCCCCAGGCGTCCATGACAAAGACGTCATTGACTGACAGGCAGGCAATGATGTCGACACCCCTCGCTTTGATCTCGGCGGCCTTTTCGACAAAACCGGGGAGATGCTTGGCCGAGCAGGTCGGGGTAAATGCGCCCGGGACGGCGAACAGAACCACTTTTTTACCACCAAACAGCTCTTCGGTCGTAACCGAGCCTGGACCTTCAGCACCCATTTTAGCAAGCGCGCCCGACGGAATCTTATCACCCACACCAATAGCCATATCATTTTTCCTTTTTCACGGGGCCGGCTGCCGGCCCGATGTATTGAATTAAGGCCGCAAAGCGACCGGAAACCAGAAAAGTGAAATAGAACACCCGCGCGGGTTTGTCACCTGTCGAAGGCTAAAAACCGGACTATCGAGCGCTTTTATCGGCCCGCGAGGAATGCCTCGCCGCCCGCCTTCTCGAACGCCGCAAGGACGCCGGACTCGGTCAGGATCTCGGGTAACGCCACGCCCTGCGGTACGGCAGGTCCATAGACGACGTTGAACGGGATGCCATAGCGCCCGAAGCTTTTGAGATAGTCGGCTATGACGGGATCCGGCTTGGTCCAGTCCGCCTTCATCGCAATGATGCTGCCGTCGCCGAGGATTTCGGCCACCCGCCCGCGATTGAGAACAAGCGCCTTGTTGACCTGACAGGTCAGACACCAGTCGGCGGTGACATCGACAAATACCGTGTTGCCCTTCGCGACCTCGGCCTGCACCGCGGCGAGATCGAATTTACGCCATGTCTGTTCGGCGTCACCGGCGGCAATGGTGCGTACCGGCCCTTCGCCGTTGAAGCTGCTGGCGCCAAGCATCGAAATCGCGGTCAGCAGCCCGACGACAACCCAGGTCGCGAACCGCGCTTTTTCGCCGTGATGGCGGTACTGCCATATCGAAAACGCGATCGCCACCATCAGAGATGCGATAATCCCAGTCGCCGCACTGCCAATCTGGAACCACAACACGCTCAGCAGCCACAAGGCTGTGCCGATCAGCGCAATCGACAGGATACGTTTGAGGGTGATCATCCAGTGGCCGGGCTTGGGCAGACGGCTCGCGAGTGCAGGGAACGCAGCCACAACAATCCACGGTGCGGCGAGGCCGATCCCGAGGGCGAGGAAGACCGAATAAATCTCCAGCGGACCGCGCGACAGGGCGAACCCGACCGCGGTGCCGAGGAACGGCGCCGTACACGGTGTCGCGAGCAGCGTCGCAAAGGCACCCGTCAGAAAATGACCGCCGAGCCCGCCACTCCGGCCCGAATTCACGGCAGCATCCGCCACCGCACCCGGCAGGCGGATTTCGAACAGACCCCACATATTGCAGGCAAACAGCGTGATGACCGCAATCATGAAGGCGAGAAACGCCGGTTGCTGGAACTGGATTCCCCAGCCCGCGGCGAGACCCGCACTTTGCAGCCCGACCACCACAGTGCCCAATAGCAGGAAACACGTAATGATACCTGCCGAGGACGCCAGGAAGCCCGCCCGGATGCGCCCCGGCGCTTCACCGCCATGGCTCACCACTGTCAGCAGCTTGATCGACAGGACCGGCAGCACGCAGGGCATCAGGTTAAGGATTAGCCCGCCCAGAAGGGCAAAACCAATGATAGCGAGGAAACCGTACCCCATGCTGCCATCGCCCGAACCACCGGACGCGGCACCGGAAATAGAACCCGGAAACGCCGCTGCCGCACCCGCTGCGCGTTCAAGCGTCACCTTACGCTCAATAGCGCGGTCGCCGTCGACCAGTGTCAGCGTCACGGTTTCGCCGACAAGCTTCGCATCGGGTATTTTCGGCACCTGTATTCCGATCCGCATGAGCGCCTCATTGCCGACCGAGGCGATCTGGACGACCGGCTTTTTGAAGCCGTATTCAACCGGTCCCTCAACGAACAGATCCGGATTTTTCAGCGCATCCTTGGCGGTGATCCGCACGATCAGTGCCTGGTCGGCACCGCTGCCCGCGATTTCCGCACGTTCGATAGCAAGCGACGCAGACGGTGCCGGCTTGGTGACGTCTGTCGGTACCTTGGCCTGCCAGACGGCAATCGTGCCCGATGCCGGCGTGTTGAGATCGCGGCCCGCCGGCAGCGTGAGCTTGAAAGTCGTCTCGTACGGCACGCAGATATCGTCGCAGGTCAGAAAGCGGACACGGGCGGTCAGATCGACGGTCTTGCCGCGCTCGAACAATTCAGCGTTTATCGGAAAGACAACCTCATCCTTGTAGCCGAGAGTCTCCAGCCCAAGCACCGAGAACCGCTTCGGCGCCGGCCAGGATATCGTCGCCCCGGCAAAATTGGTCGAGCCAACCCAGCTTATCTGCGGCGGAAAGCCCGCATCGCCGGGGGAACGCCAATAAACCTTCCAGCCCGGGTTCATGCGGAACTGGAGGCCCAGATCAATGGTCTGTTCGTTGCCTACCCCGGCATTTGCCGAAATCAGTCGAACAGCGCCGTGTTCATGCTCGAACCAGTCCGACGACGCACTCAGCGACGGCAGTGCCATCAACGGAAGTGCGATAATTCCAAGGATCGCGGCCCGGAAAACCATCCGCAGTTTACGACTCACCCTTAGCATCTTGGCATTCACCCTTTGTGGCAACTTCGCTTATAACATAGGGCAAGGTAACACCCTGAACAGCACACGGCGTTCAAAGTTTGAATGCGCTTCGTAAACTTTGCGTGTAGGGCGTCACCACGGCGGGAAACGGGGCATTCCGACGGTTACAGGATAAAACGAAGATACAGGTGCATCATGACGGACAACACGGACAACACGGACGACACGGACGACACGAAAAACGACGATGGATATCTTGCCGGCCAGCTTCTGGTTGCGATGCCCCAGATGCTCGACGAAAGATTCGCCAAGACCGTGATTTACATGTGCGCCCATTCCGAAGACGGCGCGATGGGACTTGTGGTCAACAAGGTGATGGAAAATATCGATTTCCCGGACCTGCTGGACCAGCTCGGTCTTTCCGCACCCCCCACGGGAGAGGACATACGCGTCCATTTCGGCGGACCGGTGGAATCGGGACGCGGCTTTGTGCTGCATTCGGCCGATTACGTCCAGGACACCACGATGGTTATTGACGAGGCCATCGCCATGACAGCGACAACCGATATCCTGCGCGATATCGCCGAGGGCGACGGCCCGCGCAACAGCCTGCTGGCACTCGGCTATGCCGGTTGGGGTCCGGGCCAGCTCGATACGGAGATTCAGGCCAATGGCTGGCTGTCGGTTCCCGCCGATGACGAACTGGTCTTCAACTCGGACCCCAAATCCGTCTGGCAGGGCGCGCTGGCAAAAATGGGTATCGATGTATCAATGCTGTCGGGCGACGCGGGACACGCGTAAGCCTGCCGCCAATTCAACGCAGCGACTTACGAAGCCAGCAACGCTTTCACGGTGGCATAATCCTGCAATCCGTCGACCGGACCGAGCGCCGTCAGTGTCGGCGCCGAGGTCAGCAGTCGTTCGGCAACCCGACGGACATCTTCTGCCGTCACCGCATCGATGCGACGCGCGATCTCCTCGACCGGGATGATCCGGTCATAGACCTGCAAATGCCGGGCGACACGTTCGGCGCGGGACGATGTGCTTTCAAGCGACATCAGCACACCAGCCTTGATCTGGGCCCGCGAGCGGGCGATTTCACCGTCATCCATCGGATCCGACGCAACCCGGCGCAGTTCGTCGCAGACCACGGTGACCAGTTCAGCCACCTCATCCGCGCCCGTCCCGGCATAGAGCCCGAACAATCCACCATCCTTATAGGCCGACGAGAACGTGTAGATCGAATAGACCAGCCCGCGTTTCTCGCGGACTTCCTGGAACAGGCGGGACGACATGCCGCCACCGAGCGCCGTCGACAGGACCGCGAGCGGGTAATAGTCATCATCGTCATATCCGACGCCATCAAAGCCCATCACCAGATGTGCCTGTTCAAGATCGCGGATTTCACGATTGTCGCCTCCGGTATAAACACCGGGTATCGGCGCCTCCGCCTGCGACGGCGAGACACTGGCGAATGCTTTCTCCGCCAGACCGGCCAGCGCATCGTGGTCCAGATTCCCCGCGGCGGACAGGATCATCCGATCACTGCCGTACTGCGCATCGATATAGCCCTTGAGGGTTTCGCGCGGCATCCGGCTGACGATATCGGTTGTACCGAGAATCGCGCGGCCAAGCGGCTGATCCGGATAGGCGGTTTCCTGAAACGTATCGAAGATAATATCATCCGGCGTGTCGTTGGCCTGGCCGATTTCCTGCAGAACAACGGTGCGTTCGCGGGCCAGCTCGTCATCGGCGAAGGTTGAGTTCATCAGGATGTCCGAGACGATATCGAGTGCCAGATCGGCATTCTCTTTCAAAACCGTCGCGTAGTAGACCGTGGATTCCCGCGATGTATAGGCATTCAGATGACCGCCGACATTCTCGATCTCGACCGCGATATCGAGCGCGGAGCGCCGGGCCGTTCCCTTGAACGCCATGTGTTCCAGCAGGTGCGAGACACCGTTGATTTCCGCCGTCTCGTTCCGTGCACCCGCATTAACCCAGATGCCTAGCGACACGGTTTCGACAGAGTCCATCCGGTCCGTGACGAACCGCATACCGCCCGCAAGCGTCGCCTGTTCAATCGTCATGAATGCGCCCCGACTGCGTGGCGGACAAAATCCTGGACGGCGCCAATATCGTTGGGCAGCGTATCGAACGTCTCCTCCCGATCGAACAGGTCGCTCATCCGCTCCGGTAGCGCCGGATGAATACCTGTCGCGGCCGCGACCGCGGCGGGAAACTTGGCCGGATGCGCCGTCGCCAAAGCAACCATCGGCACGGCTTTATCGCCCCGGCACTGACGTGCCGCGTCAACCCCGATGGCACTGTGCGGGTCGAGCAGCTCGCCGGTTGTCTCAAACATCTCGCGGATAACGCGCTGCGTACCGTCATCGTCGAGGCGGGCCGCCGAAAACTTTTCACGCGCGGCTGCAAGGCGGGAATCATCTACCGACACCACCCCGGATTTGCGGAATTCGTCGATCCAGTCGCGCACCGCCGCACCATCCCCGCCGAGCATATCGAATAGCAAACGTTCGAAATTGCTGGATACTTGGATATCCATGCTCGGTGACAGGGTCGGCTCAACGCCTGACATCTTCATCTCGCCGGTTTCGAAAAACCGGCACAAAATGTCGTTGCTGTTAGTGCCAACGACGAGCTGGTCGATGGGCAGGCCACATTTCCACGCGGCCCAGCCGGCAAAGACGTTCCCGAAATTGCCGGTCGGGACCGCAAAGCTCACCTGACGCTCCGGCGCACCCAGACGGACAGCCGCCACAACGTAATAAACAATCTGGATCATGACCCGGGCCCAGTTGATCGAGTTCACCGCCGACAGGTTCTGTGCCTTCCTAAACTGGGCATCGTTGAACATGCCCTTTACCAGGTCCTGGCAATCGTCGAACGTGCCGTCCACCGCGATGGCGTGGACGTTGGCGCTCTCGACCGTGGTCATCTGACGTTGCTGAACCGGTGACACTCGGCCTTCGGGGAACAGGATAAAGATGTCGATGTTTTCCTGGTCCCGGCAGGCTTCTATCGCAGCGGAGCCGGTATCACCCGACGTCGCACCGACGATTGTCACCCGCTCGCCACGGGCCTCCAGCACATGAGCGAACATGCGCCCGACCAGCTGCAGGGCAAAATCCTTGAATGCCAGTGTCGGCCCCTGGAACAATTCCATCAGCCAGTCATTGGTGCCGATCTGTTTGAGCGGCGCGACGGCCGGGTGGTCGAACCCGGCATAGGTCTCGTCGGTCATACGTTCAAGGTCCGCATCGGCGATCGTGCCCCCCACGAAGGGCCGGATGACCTGAAAAGCGATCTCCGCATAAGACCTACCAGCCATGGCTGTGAGGTCGTCTGCGAAAAACTGCGGCCATTCTTCGGGCACATACAGGCCGCCATCCTCAGCCAGTCCGGCCAGCAGAACGTCGTCGAAGGCGAGAACCGGCGCCTCGCCACGGGTCGATACGTATTTCACGGGCAAATCCTTATGAACGCGCGGAATTTAGTCCGGCGGGCGTGCAAGTCAAACGGGAATACGAGGGGTTTGCGCGCAAGATAGCCCAATTGTCAGCCGTAACGCGTCTGCAGATGCGTCTTGAACGCTTCCGTACCGAGCGGCTTGCCGGTGGCGGCCTGCATCAGCTCGTCCGTTGACCCGGAAGACGCCTTGGTGTGCAGGTTTTCGCGCATCCAGCCGACCAGCGGCGAGAAATCGCCCTTTGAGATGCCTTCCGGTATCTCTGGCCGGGCCTCTTTCGCTGCGGCAAACAGCTGTGCCGCGGCCATTGCACCCATCGTGTAAGTGGGGAAATACCCCCAGGCACCGTCATACCAGTGAATATCCTGCAGACAGCCGAGCCGGTCTTCCGGCGGACGGACACCGAGCAGGTCTTCCATCCCGTCATTCCAGGCCCCGGGCAGATCAACCAGTTTCATATCGCCGGCAATCAGCGCGCTTTCCAGCCGGTAGCGCAGGATGACATGAGCCGGATAGGTGACCTCGTCCGCATCGACACGGATGAAGCTGCGGTCGACCCGGGTATACAACCGGTAGAGATTATCCGCTTCCCACGCATCGCCGGAGCCGCCGAAAGTTTCGCGCATCAGAGGCGCGGCGAATTTCAAGTATTCGCGGCTGCGGCAGGCCTGCATTTCGATCAGCAGCGACTGACTTTCATGCAACGCCATGCCGCGCGCCTGGCCAACCGGCTGATAGCGCCAGTCACGCGGCAGGCCCATCTCGTAAAGCGCATGCCCGGTTTCGTGCAGCACGCCCATCAGGCTCTGGGTGAAATCGTCTTCAGTGTAGCGCGTGGTGATACGGACATCGCCGGGCACGCCGCCGCAGAACGGGTGCAGGCTGACATCGAGCCGGCCGGCATCGAAATCGAAACCCAGCGTGCGCATCAAGCGCTCGCCGAGACCGCGCTGCTTGTCGACCGGGAACGGGCCTTCGGGCAGTTCTCCCACGCCGCGATCGGCCTGACGCGACAGCGCTGTTTCAAGAAAATCGGGCAGAAAGGCCGATAGATCGGCAAACAGGGCATCGATCCGCTCGGTACTGCAATTCGGCTCATACTGATCCAGCAATGCCTCATAGGGCGTCCGGCCGAGGGCTTCGGCCTTGGCGGCCGCGGCCTGGCGGCTGAGGTTGAGGACTTCTTCGAGATAGGGAAGCACGCGCGCATAGTCGTTTTCGAGACGCGCCTCGCGCCAGACCATCTCGCAGGCGGAGCACGCGCGCGCTGTCGCATCCACGAGATCCGCATCCACCGCATTCGCATGGACCCAGCTGCGCCGCATTTCGCGCAGGTTAGCAGCATGCCAGGGGCCATCCGAATTTTCAGCCTCGGCGGCCTCGAGGAGCTCAGCGAGGCGAGGGTCGGTTTTCATCTCATGGGTCGTCAGTGTCAGCGCGGAGAGCTGTTCGATGCGCGACGCGGCGCCGCCCGGAGGCATCAGGACCGACATGTCCCAGTGCAGCATCCCGGCGGCCTCGCCCAGGGCCGCCATGCGTTGAAAGCGCGTCTCCAGTTCCTGATAGGCTGACAAATGCTGTTCCTTAATTGCGTCGCCGAATCTGGTAGAGGACGTAAATCATAACAAGCGTCGCGGCGAGACCGAACCAGGTGACGGCATATTGCAGATGATTGTTGCGTATCTCGGTAATCGTCTGACCGGCGATGGGATACCCCCTTGCGCCGGCGACCCCGGCGGCGGTCGGCACAAGCTCGATAACAAAGGGCTTCACGGCACCAAGGTCCCGGGCCTCCCCCATCGCGGGCGCATCAGCGAAGAACCAGATGTCGTTGGCCGGTTCATTATCGGGGACCCAGGCGCTGGTTTTTTCACCGGCCCGCAAAAACCCGTCAACCTGAATGACGCCTGTCGGGCGTCGGAATTCGGCCGGGTCCCACGCATTTTTCGGCGGCGCCCATCCCCGGTTCACCAGGATCGTGCCAGCGCCGTCGGAGAGTACCAGCGGCGTGAGAACGTGTACGCCGGGGCGGCCCTTCATCGTTCGGCTCGCTATTTCAAGTGATTTGTCGTGAAGGTAAACGCCGCGCGCACGGACGGCGCGCAACTCGAACGTCCGCCACCCGGCGGCGGGAACAGCGCTCAGGGCGATAGCGGGCGTATTCGTGCGTTCCGCGCGATCGGCGATAAGCGCTTCTTTCCATTCCAGCCGCTGTACCTGCCACATGCCAAGACCGATCAGGACGGCCAGGCTCGGGATCGCGCACACGGTCATCCAGAAGCTCAGACGCAGCGGTTGGCGCTCAGTCTCCATTGTCGGGCTCGTATTTGTGGCGAAGATTTTTGTAGTGCAGACCGATCAGAATACCCTTGAACGGTCGGAGCATAACGACGGACAGGATGCTGATCACCGGGATCCAGACCAGTAGATGGACCCAGACCGGCGGTTCCAGAGCAGTTTCGAGCCAAAAGGCGAGAATTACGGTGAGTGCGCCGAGGATCAGGACGACGAACACGGTCGCACCGTCGCCGGTATCGTGCGGTGTCAGATCAAGTTCGCAATGGGAGCAGGCGTCGCGGACATCAAGCGAACCTGTAAAGAGTGAGCCTTTGCCGCAGCGTGGACACTTGCAGGCCAGCCCCGTGCTTAACGGTGACAGCGGCAGCCATTTGCGGGGCTCTATCATAAGAAAGAGCGGCGAGGCACCTCAGGCGCGCCCCGCCGGTCTTGTTTCAAGATGAGGGTTAGCGTCCCCACCAGTAGATACTGATGAACAGGAACAGCCATACCACGTCAACGAAATGCCAGTACCAAGCGGCCGCTTCGAAACCGAAATGATGTTCCGGTGTGAAGTGGCCCGCGCGGGCCCGGAAGTAGCAGACGGCCAGGAAGATTGTGCCAACCAGAACATGGAAGCCATGGAAGCCTGTCGCCATGTAGAAGGTCGACGAATAGATGCCATCCTGGAAACCGAACGCCGCGTGGCTATATTCGAACGCCTGAACGCAGGTAAAGCAGATGCCGAGGAAGATCGTCAGCAGCAGGCCCTGGATGAAATGCTTCCGATTGCCTTCGCGCAGCGCATGGTGCGCCCACGTCACCGTGATACCCGACGTCAGCAGGATCAGGGTATTGAGAAACGGAAGGTCCCATGTATCGAAAGTCTCTACGCCGGGCGGCGGCCATTGGCCTTCGATCTGGACTGTCGGGAAGAGCGAAGCGTTAAAGTAAGCCCAGAACCACGCCACGAAGAACATAACCTCGGACGCGATAAACAGTGCCATGCCGTAGCGCATGCTGACCTGAACGACCGGGTTATGAAAACCACGGTATTCGGCCTCTTTGATAATTTCCCAGAACCAGCCTGCCATGGTGCCGAGCACGCCGACAAAGCCGAGGATAAGTACCCAGCTCATGCCGTCGGCATGGATGTAGAGCACCGCACCGATGGCCATCACGAAGGCCGACATGGAGCCGATAAACGGCCATGGGCTCGGATCAACAAGGTGATACGGGTGCTTGTTGCCGTGATAGTCGTAGTCTGAGGCGCTGGTGCCTGATTCTGCTGGCGGGACCATTTTGCTGCCGCTCCGTTGTTTAGCCGTCTGTTTTGCCGGGTTCCGTTACCACCCGCACGGTGCGGTCGGTAACGGGCTCGGTCTCAAAGAAAGTATAGGAAAGCGTAATAGTGGTAACATCGTTAAGATTCGGATCGTTCGCAATTTCCGGGTCGATAAAGAACGTCACCGGCATATCGACTTCGGCCCCTGCTTTTAGTTCCTGCTCGGTGAAGCAGAAACATGCGACCTTGTTGAAATATTCGCCTGCTTTTGAGGGGGTGACGTTGAAGGTCGCCGTCCCGGTGATGGTGCGGCCCGAGAGGTTTTTAGCACGATAAAATGCGAGCCCCTGCTCGCCAACCTTGAGTTCGACCCGATCCTGCGCCGGCGCGAACCGCCACGGCATTTTCTTGCCTATATCGGCGTTAAACCGAATGGTCATCTTGCGGTCCAGAACCTCGCCCGGCGCGGCATCCGCGACCTGGGTGGTTCCGCCATACCCGGTGACCTGGCAGAAAACTTCATAAAGCGGCACGGCCGCATAGGACGCACCGACCATACCGGCCGCTGTCGCGAAGGAAATCATCGCGAGCCGGCGATTGCGGTATTTCAGAGCCTTTGCCATGTCAGCTGCCGCTCCCGCCCGACATACGGACGATCGTCAGCGCATAAAAGAGTCCCGCCAGGGCAAAGATCGCAACGGCCAGGGCAATATTGCGGCTGCGCTGCTTGCGCTGAAGATCGTCCGGCTTCTTTTCCACTGTCATCATGCTCCGAATACCGGTCCAACGAAGCGACCGATAAGGTTATCAACGATTAGTGCCGCGAACAGCACTGTGAGATAGAGCAACGAAAAACGAAACATCTGACGCGGCGCGCGATCGGTCGTGCCGAACCAGACCTTCACCGCAAAGCCGACAAATGCGAGCCCGAATGCAGCGGCTAGCGCGCCCCAGGCGGCACTAGCCAAGCCGATCCACCAGGGGATCAGCGATACCGGCAACAGCAACACCGTGTAGAGAAGGATTTGTCTTTTGGTTTCGAGCACACCCGAAACCACCGGCAGCATCGGCACACCCGCTTTTTGGTAGTCGTCGCATTTATACAGCGCCAGAGCCCAGAAATGCGGCGGTGTCCACATGAAGATCAGGGCAAACAGCGCAATCCCGCCGAAGCTGACATCACCCGTGACGGCAGCCCAGCCGATCATCGGGGGAAATGCGCCTGCAGCACCACCGATCACGATATTCTGCGGTGTCCGGCGCTTCAGCCAGATCGTATAGACGAATACGTAGAAACCGATCGCCAGCGCCAGCAATGCTGCCGCCGCCCAGTTGACGCCGAGCCCCATCACCATGACAGAGCCGCCGGCAAGAACGCAGCCAAACGTCAGAGCAGCCTCCGGCTCCATTCGCCCACCTGGCAGAGGACGGTTCTTCGTCCGCTCCATCTTCGCGTCAAGATCGCGTTCGAACCACATATTGATGGCGCCGGACGCACCGGTTGCAATTGCCGTACACAGGATAGCAACTGCGGCGATAACGGGATGAATGCTGCCCGGGGCAACCATCATCCCGGCAAAGCCGGTGAACACCACAAGCGACATGACACGCGGCTTCAAAAGCGCGATGAAATCCTCCACCGCTGCGTCGCGCAGCGGTAGGGATGCGGCGGCGGTGCCACCAGTCGCGTTAATTGGCCGGTCAGTCATACTAGGCCCTAGTGGGCGACCTCATCCTTGATTACCGGCAGCTCGTCGAACGAATGGAAGTTCGGCGGAGACGGCAGGGTCCATTCCAGCGTGTTCGCGCCTTCACCCCAGGGGTTGTCGGCCGCTGTCGCTTCCGTCCTGAATGCTTTCCACAGCGCGAACATGAAGATCAGGAAGCCGATACCGCTGATATAGGAGCCGTAACTCGCAATCTCGTTCCATCCGGCATAGGCGTCCGGATAGTCCGGGATACGACGCGGCATGCCTGCCAAGCCAACGAAGTGCATCGGGAAGAACGTCACGTTGACGCCGACGAACGTGACCCAGAAATGCAGTTTGCCAAGACCTTCGCTCAGCATCCGGCCGCTCATCTTGGGGAACCAGTAATAGAACCCCGAGAAGATCGCGAACACCGCGCCAAGCGACAGCACGTAGTGGAAATGGGCAACCACGTAGTAAGTGTCATGCAACGAATGGTCGACGCCCGCATTGGCGAGCACGACGCCGGTAACGCCACCGACAGTGAACAGGAAAATGAACCCGATCGCCCAGATCATCGGCGTCGTGAAGCGGAGAGAGCCGCCCCACATCGTCGCGATCCAGCTGAAGATCTTGATGCCGGTCGGCACCGCAATCACCATCGTCGCCGCGGTGAAGTACGCCTTGGTGTCGACGCTCATGCCGACGGTAAACATGTGATGCGCCCACACGCCAAAGCCGATGACACCGATCGAGACCATGGCGTATGCCATGCCCAGATAGCCAAACACGGGCTTGCGGGAGAACGTCGACACGACCTGGCTGACGATGCCGAAGCCAGGCAGGATCAGGATGTACACTTCAGGATGACCGAAGAACCAGAACAGATGCTGGAACAGGACCGGATCGCCGCCCTGCGACGCCTCGAAAAAGGCCGTCCCGAAGTTCCTGTCCGTGAGCAGCATCGTGATGGCACCCGCGAGCACCGGCAGCGATAGCAGCAGCAGGAACGCAGTGACCAGAATCGACCAGACAAACAGCGGCATCTTGTGGAGGGTCATCCCCGGCGCACGCATGTTAAAGATGGTCGTGATGAAGTTGGCCGCGCCCAGGATCGAGGACGCACCGGCAAGATGCAGCGCGAAGATCGCAAGGTCCATCGCGGGGCCCGGCTGACCGGTCTTGGAAGACAGGGGCGGATAAATCGTCCAGCCGCCGCCGATACCATTGCCACCCGGCGGCCCGCCGACGAACGGCGAGGCCAGCAGCAGCAGGAAGGCCGGAACAAGCAGCCAGAAGCTGATATTGTTCATACGCGGGAAAGCCATATCAGGCGCCCCGATCATGAGCGGCACAATCCAGTTGCCGAAGCCGCCGATCATCGCGGGCATGACCATGAAGAAGATCATGATGAGGCCATGAGCCGTCACCAGGACGTTATACATATGGTAATCGCCCCCGAGGATGCCATCCCCGGGGGCCGATAGCTCAATGCGGAAAATGATCGACATGCCTGCACCGATAATCCCCGCGACGATCGCGAAGATCAGGTACATCGTGCCGATGTCCTTGTGATTGGTCGCGTAAACGTAACGCCGCCAGCCCGTGGGATGGTCGTGATGATCGTGGGTTGCGTGTGCGTCAGCCATATCTAAATCCCTCGACCCTATTTCGTTTTGTTCTGTGCGAACATACGCGTTGCCGGCACATCGTCATTGGCGTCATTGGCGGCGAATTCCTTCTTCGCCATTTCTACCCACGCATCGAACTTCTCTCTCGAGACGACTTCAATCGCAATCGGCATAAAGCCATGCCGCGAGCCGCACAGTTCTGAACACTGCCCGTAATAGATACCTTCCTGCTTGACCGGTCCGAACCACGTTTCGTTCAGGCGGCCCGGGACCGCGTCGACCTTTACGCCGAAGGCCGGCATTGACCAGGAATGCAGGACGTCACCAGCGGTCACCTGAACACGGACGACGGCATCGATCGGCACTACGATATGGTTATCCGTTTCGAGCAACCGGGGCTGCCCGGGCTTCAGATCTTCGGTGCTGACCATGTTCGCATCGAACGTGAATTTGCCATGATCGGAATATTCATAGTTCCAGTACCACTGATGGCCAGTCGCCTTGATCGTCATGTCCGCTTCCGGAATGACGTCGGAATAATACAGAAGCTTGAAGGACGGGACCGCGATCACCACCAGGATGAGGACCGGGATAACGGTCCACAGCACTTCAACGTTGGCGTTATGCGTCGTCCTGCTCGGGTTCGGGTTCGATTTCTCGTTGTACCTAATCGCCACCCAGATCAGCAGCGCCAGAACGAACAGAGTGATCAACGTGATGATGACAACAAGCAAAAAGTGAAAGTCGGTGATTTGCTCCATCAGCGGCGTGGCGGCATCCTGAAATCCGGTTTGCCACGGCGTAGGCTGCGCTGCGAGCGCGGCGCCAGGCAGAGCCAACGTTCCAAGCATCGCGAGGAAGTGGAAAATTCTAACTGCAATCGGCATCATGTGAGATCCGTTCTGATGAGGTCGGCATATATTCAACGTTCTGGTCTGCCTGCACTTTTGTTAACAAGACGTTAATCCGTACAAGCAGGTCGTAGATAGCCCTAGCGGGAAGAGTGTCCTCCGACCATGGAAAACTACTCTATCCTACAAGGGTTTAACAAGAAGGGCGCATTATCGCACAAATCGGCTTTCCCCATCAGTAACCAGGACATAATCGGCGGAAAATCAGCAGTTTTCAGGGCGACACCATACAGAAAAAGCGCGACTCCCCGATCTCGCGACCTAATGTCGCAGAATTTCGCCGGAAATCGGCGCTTCTCCTTCGATTTCGCAGAAATATCACTGGAACACCCCCGGAATGCCCTGGGGGGGTGACGCAGCGGGCCGGACGCCCCATATTGAAGGTTCAACCGCACCGAAAGTCCGATATGACTGACACCAGCAGCACTGACGAATTATTCTTCGAGCGCACCGGCATGGACCGGACCCGAATCGAATCCGAGGTCGCGACCGCTCTTGAGGGTGCGGATGACGGCGAGCTGTTTCTCGAATACTGCCAGTCGGAAGGACTCGGTTTCGATGACGGGCGGCTCAAAAGCGCCTCGTTCGACACCACGCAGGGTTTTGGACTCAGAAGCGTGTCGGGCGAAGCGACCGGCTACGCCCATGCGTCGGAGCTGTCGGAAGCCGCGATCAAGCGTGCCGCAGAAACCGTGAGTGCCGTGCGCGCAGGTCATGACGGCACCATCGACATCACCCCGCAACGGACGAACGCCACGCTGTATACGGACACGAACCCGCTCGGCGAATTCGAATTCGCCCAGAAGGTCAAACTGCTGGAAGACATGAACGCTTATGCCCGCGGACTTGATTCACGGGTAGTGCAGTTCTCGGCCTCGATCTCCGGCGAATGGCAGGCGGTGCAGATTATCCGCGCCGATGGCGACCGCCGGGGCGATATCCGCCCGATGGTCCGGGTCAACGTGTCGGTCGTTTGCGCAGACGGCGACCGCATGGAAGCAGGCAGCCATGGCACCGGCGGCCGCACGGGCTATGCGACTTATATAGAACCCGATGCATGGCAGGCGCAGATCGACGAAGCCTATCGCCAGGCGCTGGTGAACCTCGAATCGGTGCCCGCGCCGGCAGGCGAGATGGATGTGGTCCTCGGCCCGGGCTGGCCCGGCATCCTGCTGCATGAAGCCATCGGCCATGGCCTCGAGGGCGATTTCAACCGCAAGAAAACCAGCGCCTTCGCCGGGCTGATGGGCGAACGCGTCGCCGCGCCGGGTGTGACGGTGGTCGATGACGGCACCCTGAACGACCGCCGCGGATCGCTGGCGATCGACGACGAAGGCACACCGACGTCAAGCACCGTGCTGATCGAAGACGGCATCCTGACGGGGTACATGCAGGATCGCCTGAATGCCCGCCTGATGGGCATGGCGCCGACCGGTAACGGCAGGCGGGAAAGTTTCGCCCACGCGCCTATGCCACGGATGACGAACACCTATATGCATGACGGCGACAAAGATCCGGAAGAGATCCTAAAATCCGTCAAAAAGGGTCTCTATGCCGTCAATTTTGGCGGCGGCCAGGTCGACATCACCTCAGGCAAGTTCGTGTTCTCCGCCTCCGAAGCTTATCTGATCGAGGACGGCAAGATCGGCGCTCCGGTCAAGGGGGCGACCATCATCGGCAACGGGCCGGACGTCCTCACCCGCGTCAAGATGATCGGCAATGACATGAAGCTGGATCCCGGCGTCGGGACATGCGGCAAGGACGGTCAGGGCGTGCCGGTGGGCGTTGGCCAGCCGACACTGATGATCGAAAACCTGACGATCGGTGGCACCGCGGCATAGGACGAACCCCGCCTCAAATCCGCTTAAAAGC
>CAJIYX010000108.1 GCA_905181725.1 Alphaproteobacteria bacterium UBA830 | reverse complement strand
GCAGTAAAAAGGCGTTTACCCGCCGTGGGCCGTATCGGTCGAGGGCGACACCCAGCGGAAACTGAGAAGACGCAAACGCGATCAGATAAATGCTGGTGAGCAGACCGAGATCGGCGGGTCCGATGCCAAGCTCCGTCGTCAGGTTCTCGGAGATCACCGCGTTCACAGTCCGGAACAGATAGGACAGGTAGTAGCCGCAGCCAAACGGCAGAAAAACGAGCAGGATCAGCTTGATCCCGGACGGAGGTGGTTTTACCGCGGCGGTCACGGACCCTCTTTCGGCGGTTGCGACATCGCGCTCCGCCCGAAGATCAGCGGCCCCATGATCAGCCCCGCCGACAACACGACCAGTTCCCGGAAACGCCGCAGCACCGCGACTGCGACGCCAAGCGCCGGATTGCCGGTAAGGGCGCCGACCGCGATCGTGAAAGCGCCTTCCTGCGTCCCCAGCGCCAGCGGCACAAAGAACGCACCGACCCGGACAAGCTGTACCAACGCCTCAATGATCCAGGCTTCGGCGAACGAGACCGGCGCGCCAAGCAGATAGAAAGCGACCCAGAGTTCCAGCGCGCCCATCGCCCAGTTCAGAAAACACAGCACAACGGTGGCGGCGAACCGACCCGGTGAATACCGGTAGAAATCGACAAGCCGGTCTTCGAACTCTCCGACCTTGGCGAAAACATTCTGCAGGCCGGGCCGCGACAGGATACCGGCGAACCAACCGCCTGTGCGCGATGTCAGGCGGAGGCGCTGAATGGCGAAGAAAGCCCCGATCCCGGCAGACAGGCCGACAAGGCCGACACCGGCGCCCCATTTAAAGGTCATGCTCAGCCCGGGCTCGAGCAAAAGCAGCGCGAACCCGATCAACAAAAAGGGCACGAGCCCGATCACGAAGGTCGTTCGCGAGAGCACGATCGATGCGAATCCGTCGCCATAGCCGATCCCGTAGGTCCGGTTCAGGATTGCGACCTTTACCGGCTCGCCGCCCATACCGGCGAGCGGCGTTGCGTTGTTCACCGCTTCGCCGACCATCCGCACCATCCAGAATCGGAATATCCAGACGGGGCGCAGCGGCAGAGAGCGGAGCGTCATCAGCCAAGCCCAGCTATCGATAACAAAGGCCATCTTGTAGATCGCGATCATCAGCACGACGCCGATTCCAACCTGGGACAGATAGGTGCCGACCTGCGACAGGTCAGTGTTCAGCAGAACCGTGGCCAGGAGCCCGAGGCCAATCGCCATCGCCGCGACGCTGAACGCAATCGCACGCACGCGGTCGCTCACCGGTCGAGACCCGTCATGCGCGGTGCGGATTGAAAACAGGAGGTTAACTGCACGGTCGGTTCTGCCATCGGCAATTTTGGGCGCCGTCAGACCTGCGGCGTGGCCAATACTAGCAGAATCCGTGCTTTCGGGTCAGTAGCAGCAACGCATACCCCCCTGCACCCAAATTTGCCCCCGATTATTGCCAGCACCCGGAGCGCCCGTTAAGTTATGCGCCTGCTTAAACACCGGTCGATAGTTCGGCTGACAACGAGGAGTTCTCCGTGCCCACGACCCTGGAATTTACGATCGATCCGGATAACACGACCCGGCAAGTTCAGATCGACGACCTCGTGATCGCCGGCTGGACCGGCCGCAATGTCGAAGCGCTGGAAAAACATATCGTGGAGCTTGAAGAACTTGGCGTGCCGCGCCCAAGCACCGTGCCCTGCTTTTACCGCGTCGCCACCGAGCAGTTCGTTAACGGTGCCGAACCGCAGTTTCTGGGCGAGACGTCCTCGGGCGAGGTCGAGTTCGTCCTGATCGGCACCGATGAAGGCATGCTGATCGGCGTCGGCTCGGATCACACCGACCGCGAAGTCGAAACCTATTCGGTTCCGGTTTCAAAACAGATGTGCGTCAAACCGGTTTCCAGCAATGTCTGGCGCTATGACGAGGTTGCCGATCATTTCGATGAATTGCTGCTGCGCGCCTGGGCGACCGAAAACGGCGAAAAGAAGCTCTACCAGGACGGCGGCGTCACCGCGATGCGCCCGCCCGAAGAACTGATCGGGCTGTATATGCCCGGCGAAACCAAACTGCCGGCCGGCATGGCCATGTATTGCGGCACCCTTGCTGCCATTGGCGGCATCCGCCCGGCCGAACGCTTCGATGTCGAAATAGAAGACCCTGTACTGGGGCGCAAGATTTCGTACGGGTACAACGTCAATACGTTGCCGATCGTTATCTGACCCGATATCCAAACCTAACGCCAAACTTATCGCCGAACTTAACCAAGGAACACAACATGCCGATCAACAAGGAACACAAGGAATTCTACGCCGTCGATATGGGCGGCGAATGGGTCGTGCCGGAGGGATATCCCGAAGGCATCAAACAGAAAATCCTCGTCGGTAATCTCGACGAAGAGAACAAGTCCGGTTGCCGCACACGCCTGCTGAAATTCGAACCCGGCGTCTACACAACAGCGCCCTTCGTCCACGATTACTGGGAAGAAGTGTATCAGCTCAAAGGCGACCTGATTGTCGGCAATGACGTGAACGGTGATGGCGGCCGCAGCTTCGATCCGGACACCTATGCCTGCCGCCCGCCCGGAACGCCGCATGGCCCGTTCAAGTCGGTCAATGGCTGCGTCCTGCTGGAAAGCCACTATTACGACGAAACGAAATAGGGTTTCCGGAACGCGCCATTCCGGCGCCAACGGTACTTAATGCGTTTACAGGCCTCTGCTTTTGAGCAGAGGCCTGGGCGCCACAAAAGCGGGACGACACATGGACCTGACGATGAAACCGATTCTTGAACTGCAGGCAGGCCTGTGGAGCGGCAAAACCACCAGCCGCGAGCTGACCGAGCAGGCGCTTGCCCGCATTAAGGATCCGGACGGCGAAGGGTCACGGGCTTTCCTTGCCGTGCATGAAGAATCCGCGCTTGTCGCCGCCGATGCATCGGACCGTCTGCGGGCTCAGGGGGTCGTCCCCTCCCCGCTCGCGGGCCTGCCGGTATCGCTCAAGGATCTGTTCGACGAACAAGGCCAGCAGACCCTCGCGGGATCCAAATCACTCGAAGGCACTGCACCGGCAACAAAGGATTCCGTCGTCACCGCGCGGCTGCGGGCCGCAGGTGCGGTTCTGGTCGGCCGGACCAACCTGACCGAATTCGCCTATTCCGGACTTGGCCTGAACTGCCATTACGATACACCGCGCAACCCGTGGGACCGAGAAACCGGACGCATTCCGGGCGGTTCCTCCTCCGGTGCCGGCGTGTCTGTCGCCGACGGCATGTGCGCCGTTGCCATCGGGACCGATACCGGCGGTTCGGTCCGTATTCCGTCCGCGCTGAACGGTGTGACCGGCTTCAAGACATCGACCGGGCGCATACCGCTCGACGGCACCTACCCGCTGTCATCCACGCTCGACAGTGTCGGTCCGCTTGCGCCGACGGTGACCTGCTGCATCGTCACCGACGCCATTCTGGACGACCGCGCGCCCATCGTGCCGCGCGCCCTGCCGATCGAAAGCCTGCGCTTCGGCATTCCGCAGAACTACGCGCTGAACGACCTGGATCACCATGTTGCGTCGACCTTCGAAGGCACGCTCGAGGCCCTGTCCCGCGCCGGTGCATCGATCACCGAAGTAAATTCTTCGATGTATGAGGAAATCCCCGCCGCGATGCCCAATGGCGGCATTCTGGGCGCGGAAGCATTTGCCCATCACCGGCCGCGGATGGACGAGTTCAAGGACAGCTACGATCCGCGCGTCTGGATTCGTATTCGCCGGGGCGAAAACCTGTCGGCGGCCGACCTGATCGACTGCCACCGCATCCGCGCCGACATTCAGGCACGCGCCGCCGACATGGCGATGCCGTTCGATGCGCTGTTGATGCCGACCTGCCCGACGGTCGCCCCCGCAATTGCGCCGCTGGACAATGACGAGGATGCCTATGGCGCCGCCAATATCCTGATGCTCCGCAATACAACGGTGGGTAATTTCCTCGATACCTGCGCGATGTCCATCCCGTGCCATGCACCCGGCACCGGGCCGGTGGGCCTGATGGTGATGGTGGCGAACCACCATGACGAATGGCTCGCCCGCATCGGCCTGTCGATTGAGCGGGCTCTCAACCGCGGTTAGTGCGCGCCACCGCCGTATTCGGGTCACGGAACAGCTCGACGACATTCTCGGTCTTGTGCGATGCCTGCCAGGTCAGGCCCTGTCGAGGCGCATCTTCAGCCGTTTCGGCACCGTCACCTCGGGCAGTCCGGCTTTATTCCAGGAAACCAGCGCTTTTTCCATGATCTCCCTGTCGGGAATGGAGAAATCGCCCGCATCGATCGAACTGGTGGCATCGACCACGACCTTGCTCCCGGGCTCCGTATTGCCGCCCCGGATGCGGACAGAAGGATCCATATGCATCGGCACGAAAACGTCATCGATAATGACGGTATCGCGCGCAGGGTCGTAGTGCGAATTCATCGCCCAGTTCAGATGTTCCTGATCCCGGATATCGACGTCGTGGTCGACCACCGTGATCCGCTTGCAGGGAGAAATACTGGCAACAAGCCGTCCGATCCGTTTGCCGTTTCCCGGCGCGCCCGGACGGACGGCAACGATCGCATGCGCCAGCAAACCGCCGAACGTCTTGTCGATAATGACGTCGGCGACGGTTGCCTCGCCGAGGTCGTGGCGGAGCACTTTGAGCAACTGGCCCGCATTGGTCAGGCTTTGCATCGTTGTGCTTTCGCTCGGCGGCATCTGGCTGGCGAGACCATAGAATATCGGATTTTTCCGGTGGGTAATCGCGGTGATACGGACCACCGGCCGCGCACCGACCGGCCCCATATAACCGGCAAACTCGCCAAACGGGCCTTCTTCCGCCATCTCGCCCGGATGGATAAAACCTTCGATCACGATCTCGGTGCGCGCCGGAATCCGCAGATCCACACTGTGGCCTTTGACCTGCTCCAGCGCTTCCTGTTTCAGCCCGCCGGCGAGCGTTGCCTCATCCACCGCGAAGGGCAGCGTCGTGACGGCGGCATAATACATCGCCGGCTCAGCCCCGATCACGAATGCCACAGGGGCCGGCTCACCGCGGTCATGCCAGGATTTCACGCATTGAAAGCCCTGACGCCCCGGCGACATATTCGCGACGACACGGTTCGGGCCAAGTACCTGCGTGCGATAGACACCGTAATTCTGAACGTCGGTCCCGGCATCCCGCGTCACCACGATCGAGGTGATATAGGGTGCCGCATCCTTACCCGGCGTCCAGACCGGGATCGGTAGCGTGCCGAGATCGACAGCATCGCCCTCGACGACGACTTCCTGACAGATCGCATCATCGACCATGACCGGTGCAACAGGATTGAGCAGAGCTTCTTCCCATTTGGCGTTGATTTCATGCGGCTCGACACCGAGCCCAACGGCATAGGCCGCTTCGGATGCGCCAAGCGCACCGGTGGCGACCGGGATATCGGTGCCCTTCACATTGTCGAACAGGAAGCCGAACCGGTCTTTTTCCGGGAAAGCCTGAAACCCCCATTTGACCATGCAGCCGATTTCCCAGGAAGAATCCACTTCCTGGGTGATCCGGCGGATCAGGCCCTGCTGTTCGAGAACCGCGAGATATTCGCGCATGTCATTCAATGCCATTAAAACTTCCTGTCAGAGAGTGGTGGATTGTCCGAATTAAACACGCGGGTCCAACGACGGCAGGCCAAAGCGGATTCGCCCGGCATTAACAGACTGGATATCCCACGACACCGTAATCTGCAGGGACGCCGCATGCACATCGCGGAACATACGGAGAAAATCGTTTTCGGGTGTCAGCCCGCGCGCGCCGACCAGCGGATTGAGACGTTCGACCGCGCGCACGCAGAGCTGTACCGCGAACGCATTGTTCCGGCGCCACCGCGCCCGGTCATCCAGCACCGGCACGCCGCCCGCCTCCGCCGTCGCCATCGCATCGGCGCAGTCCTTCAGGAGTAAAGCCTCCGCCGCCTCGATCTCTGCGCCGGCCTCAGCCACCCGGACCTGTGCCGTGGGCAGTTCCGCCATTGGGGCATGGCCAACCGTGCTGCGGCCCCTCAGATCGTCCTCGATCAGGGCGAGTGCACCCTTGGCGATACCGAGCGCCGGTGCTGCGAATACCTTGGTCCCGAGCGTCAGCGGCGGGACACGGTAGAGCGCACCCGGATTGATCGCCGAGCCCGGCGACGGTCCGCCCATCAATTCGGTCGACGGCACCGTCCGGTGTTCGGGGATAAAAATATTATCAAGCTTGATGGAACGCGACCCTGTACCGGCGAGGCCGGGTGAAAACCAGTCATCGATCACCTCGTAATCGGCCTTCGGCACCAGCGCAAACCGGTGTTCGGGCGGACCTTCACCGTCCACCGGTGGCACAAAGACCTGCATGTTGTTCCAGTCGGCAAAGTCGACGCCCGACGCAAAGCTCCACAGCCCGTTGGCGATCAGCCCGCCCTCGGTGCGTTCCACCTTGCCGCCCTTCGCCGGAAACGACGATGCAATCAACGCCAGCGGATTCCCCCCCCACACGTCTTCCTGTGCTTTGGGCTTGTTCATCCCGAGAATCCAGTTCTGGACCGCGAGATTGGAGAATATCCAGCAGCTCGACCCGCAGCCCTGTCCCAGCTCCGCGCCAAGGCGGACCATCATGCCGATATCCCAGCCATACCCGCCGAAACGCTCCGGCTGGTGAATGCGGAAGAAGCCTTCCTCGGCGAACTGTTCGAACGTCTCGCGCGGCACCGCGCGATTGTTCTCGGCATCACGCGCCCGCGCACGCAATACCGGAATCATCTCGCGGGCACGGCCAACCATTGTCTCCTGAGCGGCAGTTGTCATATCAGGCCCGCGGATCACTGGGCGTGAGACCGAGTTGGATCTCGGCCGCCGAGATCGCATGGCGGTCCCAGGCCATATTGATCTGCATGGTCGCGGCATGAATATCGCGGTAAGCGCGCATGAAATCGCTATCCGGCGTCAATCCGCGCGCGCCGATCAAAGGGTGCAGAATATCCACGGCCTTCACGCACATGACACCGGCATAGGCATTGTTGCGCCGCCAGAATGCCCGGTCTTCGACCGTCGTCAGCCGGCCGATTTCACCAATATCGAACGCGACGTCGCAATCGCGCTGCATCAACGCCCAGGCAGCCTCGATCAATGCCCCCGCCTCGGCAACGCGCATCTGCGCCGTCGTCAGGGATGCCATCGGGACACCGGCGACGTTATTACGGGCCGACAGGTCGCGTTCAATCGCATCGAGCGCGCCGCGTGCCATGCCGATCACCGGGCCGGAAAATATCTTGTTCGCACCGCACATCGGCGGCACACGGAAGATCGGCCCGAAATTCTCGGACACATCGATGGTGGTGCCTTTGCGTGCCTCCGCCGTATTGAGCATCCGGTGCGCGGGGATAAAAACATTGTCCAGCTCGATGGAGCGCGAGCCTGTGGCGACTAATCCCGGTGAATTCCAGTCATCGATCACGCGGTAATCCGATTTGGGCACCAGCGCCATATGATGCGCCACGCCGCCGCCTTCGCGCGGCACGAAGACCTGCATATTATTCCAGTCGGCCCAGTCGACACCCGACGCAAAGCTCCACACGCCATTGGCGACGATGCCGCCCTCGACCGCCTCGACCTTGCCGCCCTTGGCCGGGAAAGACGACGCGGTGCAGGCATAATCGTTCTCGCCCCAGACATCGTCCTGCGCCTGACGCGAGGCCATCGAGACGATCCCGTTCTGAGCGGCGATGTTCGAGAATATCCAGGCGGACGATCCGCAGCCCCGGCCGATTTCCACCGCGCAGTCGAGCATGGTGCGGTGGCTCATCTCCAGCCCGCCATAGCGCGCCGGCATCTGAACTTTGTAGAAGCCGCCCGCGAGCAGTGCTTCGTGGGTTTCACGGTGTAGACGGCGGTTATTTTCAGCGTCGCCCGCGCGCGCGCGGACGGCATCGGCCAGCCCTTTCGCCATCTCAACCAGCTCAAAGTGGTCGGGGCCGTCCTCGTTCAGGGATGTTGATCCGTCTGCCATGGTCTTTCCTGTTTATTCGGTACCTTGCCGCCCAAGTTTACGACGGCTTTTCCGCCGGAGTCTTCCGCGTCTCCACGCGGGTCATCCACGTCGCTGCCACAAAGATGACCGCAGCGCCGGCCCAGGTCCAGATTTCGGTCGTCTGCCCGAAGGCAAAGAACGCTATCGCGGCGAGCAGCGGCAGGCGCAGAAACAGGATCGGCGACACAAGGCTTGCTTCCGCCAGCCCGAACGACCGGGTCAGACAGAACTGCGCGCCGACCCCGGCAATCGCAAATCCCAAGACCTGCCACCAGAGATCGGGCGCCGGGGTGACCCACCAGATCGCCGACGGGATCGCCGCCATCGGGATCATGAAAATGAAATTCCACATCATGATCGACGGTATCTGGTCGTATCGCGCGAGCCAGCGGGACAATGTATCGGACGTCGCGTAGAAAGCGGCGGCGGCCAGTGCCAGAAAAATGCCGAGGTTGAGATCGCTAAAGCCTGGCCGCACGATCACCAGCACGCCGCCGAAGCCGACCAGGGTGGCAATCACCCGGTGCGAATGCATCTTTTCACCGAGCAGAAAGATGGCGCAGATCATCGTGAAGATCGGCAGCGTGAACTGCAGCGCGACCGATTCCGGCACGTCGATCAACGTCAGCGAGAAGTAGCCGGTCCACATCCCGGTCAACCCCAGCAACGCCCGCATGAAGTGGCCGAACGGCACCTTGGTTTTGAGCGAGCCGATCCCGATCCGGAAAACGATCGGCGTAAAGATGATCAGCCCGAATATCTGGCGGAACAGCACCGCCTGAAACGCCGACATCCCGCCATCCTGCAACGCCTTTACGAGCGACAGCGACGCGGAGAAACAGACAGCCGCCCCGACCATCCAGAGGATGCCGGCCACGGGATTGTGCTTGTCTGGTCCACCTGCAGGCGCTGCCATCAGGCCCTGATCTCAGTAATTTCGACGACCCTCGTAAACTCATCCGCCATTTCGCCGGCTACTCCCCGTCGTATCTGAATTTTTTTCTACCGCGAGTGTAGCCGATGCCCTTACATGCTGACCATGACCTGACTTGCGATGCCTCAGCCCGCCCCGTAATCTCCGCGCAGACATCATCGACGAAAGCAGATTTATGGAATACCTCGAAACCGGCTATCCGGAACCGACAGAAGAATATCTCCGCCCAACGGAATTTCTCGATTTTGACAAGCCGATCGTTGCCGACTTCGCCGCCAAGGCGCTCGAAGGCGCGACGACGGACAAGGAAAAAGCCATCCAGGCATTTTATGCCGTTCGCGATACCATCCGCTACGACCCCTACCGGATCACCAACCGCGCCGTAGCCTATTCGGCGAGCGACGTGCTGGAGACGAACGCCGCCTATTGCATCCCGAAGGCAGCCCTTCTTGGCGCCGTCACCCGCGCCGCCGGCATACCGACCGCCATCGGCCTGTCGGACGTGACCAACCACATGTGCAGCCCGCGTATGGCGGAAGCCATGGGCGGCGAGACGCTGTTCATGCATCACGGCTATGCGGTGATGCTGATCGACGGCAAATGGGTCAAGGCGGCACCCGCGTTCAATATCGAACTATGTGACAAGTTCGGCGTGACGCCGACGGAATTCGACGGCGTCGAAGATGCATTGTTGCAGGAATTCGACCAGAACGGCCAAAAGCACATGGAATATGTCAGAAGCCACGGCCTGTGGTCCGACGTGCCGGTCCAGCGGGTATTCGACGACTTCACGGAATTCTATGGACCGCAATTGTGGGATCGGTGCCGCGAAGCCGTTGAACAGAACGAACGCAAGCAGGCCGCCAATTTCGAGGACGAGAAACCGGTCACCTGACCATGGGAGCTGATGCTCTGAAGCGTATAGCAGGCTTGGTCGGCGATGCGCGCCTCGCGGCTCAGCCCGTACCGGACCTTTCCGGCGCAGACGGACCGCAAACCATCGCTGACGGATATGCCGCACAGGCCGCCCTTCACCGATATTTGTGCGACAGGACAGGTAGTGCACTCGTCGGCTGGAAAGTCGGCGCGACGACGACCGGCATGCAGAAATACCTGGGCGTCGACGGCCCGGCCTATGGCCGCATCCTGTCGACAAATATGCATGAGAATGGCGCCACCCTCGCGGGCGCCGGCTTCTGCAATCCCGGGATCGAGTGCGAGATCGCGCTGCGGGTCGGGTCGGATGCAGAGGACAAGGTCTACAACCGCGAGACAATCAGCGGGATCATCGACGCCGTGCTACCTGCAATCGAGATTGTCGAAAACCGCTACGGCGATTTTCTGGCCCGCGGCACCCCGACGCTGATCGCCGATGATTTCTTTCACAAGGCCTGTGTGCTGGGCACGGCGGTGACCGACTGGCGGGATATCGACCTCGCCGCCATTGCCGGTTGCACGCGGATCGACGGGACTGAAAAAGGCCGCGGGACCGGCGCTGATGTCATGGGCCACCCGCTCGAAGCCGTGGCGTGGCTCGCAAACACGCTGGCCGATCACGGTGAACGGCTGGTCGCCGGTCAGATTGTCCTTACGGGGTCCGCCGCGCCTGTGATCTGGGTCGACACCCCGACGGCCGCCGCGGAAATCGAACTCGAGAGCCTCGGCGCGGTCCGCCTAGAAATCGGTTAGTCCCGGCATCAGTTGGCCCCGAAATCAGTTAGCAACGTCCGACGGCTTCTGGCCGACGGCAGGCACACCGCCTTTTTCGCCCCAGCGCGGGGCCGATTCCAGATGAATATGAAGTTGATCAAGCATACGCATGCAGGACTGGTCGACGATTTCCTGCAGCGATTTGGGCCGGTTATAGAACGCCGGTACCGGCGGGAAGATAACCGCACCGATGCGCGCCAGCTTGGTCAGGTTTTCCAGATGGCCGATATGGAGCGGCGTTTCGCGGATAGCAACGATCAGTGTGCGGCGTTCCTTCAGGATAACGTCAGCAGCACGGCTGATCAGGTCGCCCGTATTGCCCGCCGCGATGTTCGACATCGTTTTAACCGAGCACGGAGCGACAATCATGCCTTCGGAATGGAACGAACCGGATGAAATCGTTGCACCGATATTACCCGGATCGTGAACTTCGTGGGCCAGTCCGTTGATGTATTCGAGCTCAAGATCGTGCTCCATCTTCAGGGTCAGCTTGGCCGACTTGCTCATCACAAGATGGATCTCGATCTCCGGATCGGTCCTCATCAATTCCATCAGGCGCACGCTGTAGATCGTACCGGTTGCGCCGGTGACGCCGACAATTACTCGTTTCATTCGTTAGTTCCTCGGGAAGGTCTTGGTGGTTATAAACTATTGAGCTCCGCTCCCAACCGCCTGCACTTAAGTAGTTGATTCAATAGTGGTTTAGTATAACAGGTTACGCAGGCTCAACAAAGATGGATTTTCTGCATGGCTGTCAGCGATGTGCCGGGACACGAAACACATAAGCTCAACGGATTTCTGGATAAAATCGGTGGACGGTTGACCGTCTGGGAACCAGACCGCACTGTGATCGAGCTGGACGTCGCCGAGCTGCACCTCAATGGGATCGGTGTGGTCCATGGCGGCGTGATGGCAACCCTGATCGACACCGTCGGGGCGCGTGCCGGTGTTTTCTGTTCAGTCGCAGGAAATATCCGCCAGGCGATGACCGTCTCGTTAAACGTCAATCTTGTCGGAAACATTAAAGAAGGCGTTCTTGTCGCCGAGGGCCGTATCCGAAAGACGGGCAAGACGATTTTCGTGTCGTCCTGCGATGTCCATGACCGCGACGGTAACCTGTTGGCAACAGGCGAAGTCGTCGGTCGCTACGGGCGCGGCAGTCACCTGCCGGAAGGAATTCCCGCACCGGACGGGAGCCATCCCGGGACGCGATCATAAATTCGTGTGTGGTCAACGGTTTAGCAACGGTTTAACCATTGTATAAGCGTAACGGTGGCCATATCTGACCTATAGGTTCAGAAAGCAGTGACATGATACAGACAAATCGACGCCTCTTCTGCGCGGCCATTGCCGCTACCGCCGCTTTTTCGGCACTTCCGGCCGCGGCACAGACTGCGGCGAAATCAGCCACGAAATCAGCTGCCAAGACGGCGACCAAAACGGCGGCGGCGGCGGCCGCGTCGAAATCAGGCTACCCTTCTATCGTCGGCAGCATGCAGACGCATGTGACGGTGTATGAGGACTCATTGGTTGATCTCGCCCGCAAATTCGGGCTCGGCTACACCGAGATCGTGTCCGCCAATCCTGGGGTAGACCCCTGGGTGCCCGGCGCTGATAAAAAGATCGTGCTGCCGACCGCGCATATCCTGCCCGCCGCGCCCTATAAAGGTATCGTGATCAACCTTGCCGATCAGCGGCTGTATTTTTTCCGTGAGGACGGAAAATCAGTTGATTCCATGCCGCTCGGTATCGGCAATATCGGCTGGGATACGCCGAAAGGCACCACCGAGGTCGTCCGCAAGAAGAAGAACCCGACCTGGTACGTGCCAAAATCTGTGCGCAAGGAAGATCCGGAACTTCCCGCCATTGTAAAGCCGGGGCCGGATAACCCGCTTGGGTCACACGCGGTTTATCTTGGCTGGCCGGCATATCTGTTCCATGGCACCAACAAGCCCTATGGCGTCGGCAGACGCGTAAGCCACGGCTGTGTGCGGTTATATCCCGAAGACATCGCTCGGCTTTTCGGCGACATCAAAGTCGGCATGCCGGTGACGGTGGTCGATCAACCGATGAAAGTGACAATGATGGATGGTCAGCTCTGGCTTGAAATACATCCGAGCCAGCTACAGGCGGATGAGGTCGAACAAACCGGCAAGCACACGCCGTCAAAACCCGCAGAGTTCGAGTTTCTGCTGACATCAGCTGCCGGAGACAATACTAACCGGATTGACTGGGAAAAAGCAAAGCGCGCGGCACTAGAGCGGCGCGGCATCCCGATCCCGATCCTCAGGGAAAATGGCCTCAAGGAAAAAGATCAGGCTTCGGTGAAATAGACCGACGCGCCGTAAACGGCGCGTCCAAATTCATTGCCGGTAGAATAGAAAACGGCGTTCCCTGAAAAACAGGGAACGCCGTTTTCAAATTCGGGTGCCTACTTGCGAAGGCTCTTCTGGAAGACGCGGTCAGCCTTGTCACTGGCTGCCTTTGCTTCGGCAGCAGCACGATTGGCTGCATCAGCCGCCGCGCGCGCAGCAGACGCAGCCGCCTGAGCGTCGGCCGAGGCCTTCATCGATGCCGCCTTCGCTTCGGCTGAATTCGTATTGGCCTTGTCGAGCATGGCCTTGTCATTCTGGTTCATCGTCTCGCAGCCTGCGGCAAACAGGAGCGGTACGGCGATAATGGTAATAAGTTTAAGGTGCTTCATGTGTTTTACCTCCTAGCGGTACTCTCTAATAAAAAACTGCCAATCCCGGACGAACTACCAAATCTCTACATCAAAATTGGCGAATACGCCACACTTTGTGCGGGACTCGCGCGAAATCGATACAAAATGAGTCATTTGACTAGAAGAAGTAACGTGAGCGCGGACTTATGCGCCTGAGCACAATCTTTTCAATACATTAACAAGTGGTAGCGGTGCGCCGGGATTCGGCTATCCTGCCCCAACCTTCATAGTCAGCCACTGCTTTGTCGCCCCTTCCCAACTTAACGGACCAAATATGGATTGGACGCAATACTGGTTTATGTTTCCAATCGCTATGTGTGTAGCCACCATGGCGATGCTGAGCGGAATCGGTGGTGCCGCTCTGTTTATCCCCATTTTCGTCATCATCTTCCCGTTACTTGGCGACGAATACCGGCTAACGACGGCAGCCGCGATCGGCACCGCGCTGATGACCGAGGTCTTCGGGTTTTCTTCGGGCTTTATCGGCTATTACCGCAAACGGCTGATCGACTTAAAGAGCGCGGTCCCCTTCCTGTGCGTTTCCGTACCGGTCGCCATTTTCGGGGCGCTGATGTTCAGCGTGCTGCAGGAACAGGAAACCTTACTAAAGGCCGCCTACGCGCTGCTCATGTTGACCCTGTGCCCGATCATTCTGCGTCACACCCCGCCAAAAGACATCTTTGCCGATACGGCGGACAATAATGCGGTGAATGCGACGGCCGAAATTCGCGAGATCACGGGCCGCGACGGCCAGACATACAAGTTCCGGAAACCAAAACAAGGCATCATCGGTGCTTTTTTCACCAGTATCGGATCATTTCTGACCGGCTTTCTGGGCGTCGGGGTCGGCGAGGTGATCCTGCCGCAACTCGTCAAGCGCAACCATATTCCGGTCGCGGTCGCTGCCGCGACATCGGTACTCACGGTGATTGTCACCATCGCGTCTGCATCCTTCACCCAGATAGCCGCGCTGATCGATGCAGGCGGTCTCGATGCGGTGCCATGGAATCTTGTGTGTTACACGATTCCCGCCGTCATTATCGGCGGCCAGATCGGCCCGCTGCTGCAGGGACGCATTGCCCAGCGGAAGGTCGAAAAGGCGATTGCAATCCTGTTCGGGATCATCGGTCTGTCAATGGGATGGATCGTTCTCAGAACGGTGATTTAAGACCGCCGTCATACATTTTTACCTATATTTCGGCGAAATTCGTCCACAACGCATTCCATTGCAGTATCGGCCCCTTGGCAACATCGACCCATTGGCCCCTTGGCAACATCGACCCATTGGCCCATTGGCAACAGCGACCGAGTGCGTTAGCAAAGCGGCGTTAGATTTCGGGGAGACGATATATGGCTGCGAAGATTTATCCTGTCATTCTGTCCGGTGGGTCGGGAACACGGCTCTGGCCGCAATCCCGGACGTCCTACCCCAAACAGTTCTTGCCGCTCGTCTCTAATCAGAGCCTGCTCCAGGAAACCGCGCAACGCGTATCGGACACCGCAACCTTCGCGCCACCATTGATGGTCTGCAACGAAGAGCATCGATTCCTGGTTGCCGAGCAACTACGCGAGATAGACATTCAGCCGAGCCATATCGTCCTCGAACCTATCGCCCGAAATACCGCGCCGGCCGTTGCCGTAGCCGCATGCCTGCTCGCCGCAACTGACGCGGACGCCCTGATGCTGGTGCTGCCGTCGGATCACCTGATCGAGGACACGTCCGCGTTCCGCAGCGTCGTGCAAATGGCCGCCGATGCGGCATCGGACGGCGCGCTCGTCACCTTCGGGATCAAGCCCACGCGCCCGGAGACCGGGTACGGTTATATAGCGGGCGGCGAGCCGATTAGCGCCGACGGTGGTTGTCTGAAGGTCAACAGCTTCGTCGAGAAGCCGGACCTGCCAACGGCAGAAGGCTATCTCAAAGACGGCACTTATTACTGGAATAGCGGCATGTTCCTGTTCGCCGCGTCCGCCTTTCTCGAAGAATGCGGCCGGTTCGAACCCGACATCCGAAAAGGGGCAGAGGCTGCCGTCGCCGGTGCCGAAACCGACCTCGATTTCCTGCGCCTCGCCATCGACCCCTTCACGGCGGTGCCGTCGAAATCAATCGACTATGCGGTCATGGAGCACACATCGCGCGCCGCCGTCGTACCGGCGGATATCGGCTGGAACGATGTCGGCTCCTGGGCGTCGCTGTGGGAGATCGGCGACAAGGATACGGACGGCAATATCATCAAGGGGGATTCCCTGGCCATCGATACAAAGAACTCTTTCATCTCAACCGACGGGCCCCTTGTCACCGTGCTGGGCGTCGAAGGCCTCGCCGTCGTCGCTACGATGGACGCTGTGCTCGTGCTGCCACTGAGCCGCACACAGGACGTAAAAACTATTATCGACAAGCTGAAGGCTGAGAATCGCGACGAGTCCTCGCTTCATCCGAAGGTCTACCGGCCCTGGGGCTTCTATCACACCGTCCATGACGGCGACCGGTTTCAGGTCAAACGGATCACCGTAAATGCCGGGGCGTCGCTATCACTCCAACGTCATCACCACCGCGCGGAGCATTGGGTTGTCGTCAACGGGGTTGCGGAAGTAACCAAGGACGACGAAACCTTCATCTTGCACGAAAACGAATCCGTCTATTTGCCGCCACTGTCAATTCACCGGCTAGTCAATCCCGGCAAGGTTCCACTTAATCTGATCGAAGTGCAGTCAGGCAGCTATCTTGGCGAAGACGACATCGAACGATATGAAGATATTTACAGACGAAATTGAGAAAGCGCTCTAGCGCGTTGAATTTTATACCTTTCTGCCTGTGGATAAGTTTGGGGAAAGAAATCCGGACAATTCTTTATTAAGGGTAACGGATAAATTTTAGGTATATATTTCAATATGTTATAAAAACCCAATCAAACGACCCAAGGGATTCACCATGTGCATGGCTTCGCAGCGCAGTATTGCCGAGGTCACAAAAGTCGAGCGAAGATTTTGCCAGATTTTAATCTCAGCTGAGCTGTAATTCCCAACGTTCTACTTTGTTAACCATAAGATTACAGCGAAATCACAGATGCTGGATATCTACAGCATTGTTAACAACGTCAGTATAATCCTTCCCTGCATCTGCCGTGCATTAACGCTCTACTGGTTTACCGGAACATTTATAGTCTGCTGCACTATCGGTGTCTTCCCGCAGAAGCCGATCCTACATTTGTATACCGACTTACCCCTGTAGATTTCGCGTCCCGTCCGGTTCATGACGATACCTGTTCGTCATTTCGACCAATCTTGTTTTATCCTGAAAGCGATATCGAGTACGTCCTGAGCATCCGGGCGAGGGATGTGAATCAGCATGGGGAATGGGACATGCTGTTTACGTCATTGCTGAAGTCCGCGTTTCGCACCCAGGCTATTCGTCTGATAGACGCGAAGGGCAGAGAGCACATCGTAGGCGACGGCTTCAAACCGCGCTGCACGCTACGCCTGACCAAAGCCAGCCTCGACTACACGCTGCTGCTCAATCCCGGGCTATCGGTCGCAGAAGCCTTTATGGACGGCGATATTCTGGTTGAAGACGGTACGTTGTTCGATTTCATAGAAGTCGCCGCGATCAATTATTGCCACGTCGAGAACTTTCCGCTGGTCCGGATTCTTCGGTGGATTGGCATCGGCCGCAAAAAATTCAAGCAATACAATCCGATCGGCCTCGCGCAGAAGAACGTTGCGCATCATTACGATCTGTCGACAGATCTGTATGAGCTGTTTCTCGATAAAGACCGTCAATATTCGTGCGCGTATTTCTCTGATCCGGAAGAAGACCTTGAAACCGCCCAACTCAACAAGAAACGGCACCTCGCATCCAAGCTGCTGCTCGATCGGGAAAGCCGTGCGGCCCTTGCATAAATCGCCGGAAAACGCCATGAAAAGATAGAGGTTGTCCCCAGAGATTGCCCCATTTTCCCCATGTTCCACAGGCAGGCTGCTTTCACGATAACGGTCCACCGGAAAAATGGGATTGGCACCCTGAAGAGACTCACCGGATAGACGATTCGGGCCTAGGGTTCGAATACTTCATAATCGGAGAAAGAATCGTGGCAACAACCCTACACCCGCACGAAGACGACATCCCGGACATTGCTGATGGACCGGGCGACGGTGATCCGGGCAATGACGGCCAGAGCTTCCGGCAGCCGCCGAATAACCTTGAGGCGGAGATGGGACTCCTGGGCGCGGTTCTCGAGAACAACCGCGCGTATGAGCGGATTTCCGAATTCATGCGCCCAGAACATTTCTTCGATCCCCTGCATGGCCGGATTTACGATGCCTGCAGCAAACTGATCGAACGCGGACAGCAGGCCAATCCGACGACCCTCAAGCACGTCTTCGATACCGAAGAGTTCGAAAGTATCGGCGGGCACCGGTATCTTGCCGAACTGGCAGGAGCAACGTTCGCGATCATCAACGCCGTGGATTACGGTCGGCTGATCTACGATCTGTATCTGCGCCGCCAGTTGATCGAGCTTGGCACGGATGTGGTCAATCTCGCCTTCTCGCACGATCCGGAAGACAGCGCGATGCGCCAGGTCGAGGGGGCCGAGCAGTATCTCTACGACCTTGCGACCAATGGCGATTACGAAGGCGGGTTTCAGAGCTTCGCCGAATCCATCAAGGATGCCGTAGACCTCGCCGCTATAGCCTTCAACCGGGACGGCGCGCTGGGCGGAGTCCCCACCAAATTCCGACAGCTCGATCTGCTGCTCGGTGGCCTGCACAAATCCGATCTGATCATCCTTGCCGGCCGCCCCGCCATGGGCAAAACGGCACTGGCCACCAATATCGCATTTAACGTCGCCAACCTCACCGATACGATCGTCGATGAAGAGGGTAACGAAACGCCGGTCGACGATCCTGTCGTTGGCTTTTTCTCGCTGGAAATGTCGGCGGAACAGCTTGCCGCGCGTATTCTTGCCGAAGGCGCGCAGATTGCGTCCGACAAGATCAGAAAAGGCGAGCTGAACCAGACCGAGTTCGACCGCCTGGTGCAGACCAGCCAGCGCCTGCAAAAAGCGCCGCTCTATATTGACGACACCCCTGCCCTCACGGTGTCTGCCCTCCGCACCCGTGCACGGAGGCTGAAGCGGCAGCACGGACTCGGCCTGATCGTGGTCGATTATCTGCAGCTTCTGCAAGGAAGTGCAGGCAGCCGGGAACAGAACCGCGTTCAGGAAATCTCGGAAATCACCCGGGGGCTAAAAACCCTCGCCAAAGAGCTGGAGGTTCCGGTGATCGCGCTGTCGCAGCTCAGCCGTGCGGTGGAACAGCGCGAAGACAAGCGCCCGCAGCTCGCCGATCTTCGTGAATCGGGATCGATCGAACAGGACGCCGATGTCGTAATGTTCATCTATCGCGATGAATATTACATGCAGCGCATGGAACCAGCCCGTAAAGCGACAGATACCGGTGAATCATTCAATCAGACATATTCACTGTGGGAAGATAATATGAGCGAAGTCCGTGGTATGGCCGAAGTGATCATTGCGAAACAACGTCACGGCCCGACCGGCACCGTCAAGCTGCGCTTTCATCCCGAGGCGACGAAGTTCGACAATCTCGAAGATGATGACGATTACGGTGACCCTCGCGACGCAGGCGGCGCTCCACCTCCGGGAGACATTCCGTTCTAACGACAGAAACACCCCGCTATCCCGGCGCCGTCCTGACCATCGACCTGGACGCGATCGCCGACAACTGGCGCACCCTGTCTGCGATCACCGCCCCTGGCGTGTGCGCTGCCGTCGTCAAGGCGGACGGCTACGGACTGGGGCTGGCGGAGGTCGGCACAGCTCTCCATGCCGCCGGCTGCACGAAGTTCTTCGTCGCCACCATCGATGAAGGCATCGCGCTGCGAAAGACGATCGGAACGAGTCCGACGGTATATATTCTCGATGGCATGATGGCCGGCGACACGGCTGGAGAATTTGCGTCTCACGGCCTCACACCGGTTCTGAACTCGCCAGGCGATATTGCCCTGTGGGGCGCGCATTGCCGGGGCTCCGGTGACGGGGCGAGCCGGAGCCCCGATGGCGGGACGGCTATTCTCGCGCTGGACACCGGCATGCACCGCCTCGGCCTGACAGCTGCCGAGACGAAAGACCTCGCGGGTGCGTCCGACCGACTGGACGGTATCACCCTCGACTACGTCATGAGTCACCTTGCCTGTGCCGACGACGCCGCCCATCCAATGAACCACGACCAGCGCCGCCGCTTCAATGAATTGCGCCACGATCTGCCATCTGCCCCGGCGTCTCTGGCGAATTCCGGCGGCATATTTCTGGGGCCTGAATTTCATTTCGATCTTGCACGACCAGGTGCCGCGCTGTACGGGATTTCCCGCTCCACTGGAGCACCGAAGAAAATGAAACAAGTAATTGGTTTAAAAGGCAAAATCCTGCAGGTGCGCGTCGTTGACAGCGAATCGACCGTTGGCTACGGTGCGACACGATCGGTACCGGCAGGCAGCCGTCTGGCGACCGTCGCGGCCGGGTATGCGGACGGATACCTGAGATCGCTGGGTAATAGCGGACATGGATACGCCGCAGGCGTAAAAATTCCGGTTGTAGGACGTGTTTCCATGGATCTGATCAGCTTCGATATATCCGCCGTACCCGTCGACACGCTAAGCCCGGGCGACAACATCGAGATGATCGGCGACCATCAGACGGTAGACGATCTCGCAGACGAGGCAGACACCATCGGATATGAAATTCTGACCTCTCTCGGACAGCGCTATGCGCGCCGGTATATAGGCGGTGACGCCCCATGAATTTTGTTGCCGCCATCGGGCGCGTATTTCTGAGCTTCCTGGCATCGACGGGGCGTCTCGCGATGTTCGCCGGGGTAAGCGTCAGCCACATTTTCCGGCCGCCCTTCTATCCCCGCCTGCTTCTGCGGCAGATCATCGAGATCGGGTATTATTCCCTGCCGGTGATCGGCCTTACCGCGGTCTTTACCGGCATGGTTCTTGCACTGCAGAGCTATACCGGTTTTGCGCGCTTCAATGCCGAGGGCGCCGTCGCCACCGTTGTCGTGCTGTCGATCACGCGCGAACTTGCCCCGGTACTGACAGGCTTGATGGTGGCGGGCCGCATCGGTGCGGCGATGGCCGCCGAGATCGGCACGATGCGGGTTACCGAACAGATCGATGCCCTGTCGACACTGGCAACCAACCCCTACAAATATCTGATTGCTCCGCGCCTGCTGGCGGGCCTGATCATGCTGCCCTGCTGCGTTCTGATCGCTGACATCATCGGCGTTTATGGCGGTTATCTGGTGGCCGTCCACAAGCTGGACTTCAATCCGGCCGTTTATCTTAAAAACAGTTGGCAGTTCCTTGAACTGATCGACGTTATTTCAGGCTTGGTCAAAGCCGGTGTCTTCGGGTTCCTGATCGCCCTGATGGGCTGTTACCACGGGTTCTATTCAAAGGGCGGCGCCCAGGGCGTCGGTTCCGCAACGACCAATGCAGTCGTTTCGGCATCGATCCTTATCCTCGGCTGCAACTACCTCATCACTGAAGCCTTTTTCTCACAATGAATTCCCGGCCGGTCAAAATCGCCTTGCGCGGCCTGATAAAATCCTTTGGGGAAAAACACGTCCTCCGCGATCTCGACCTCGATATCTTTGAGGGCGAATCCGTCGCTGTGATCGGCGCATCGGGCACGGGGAAATCGGTCCTGTTGAAGAACATTGTCGGCATTCTGACTCCGGATTCCGGTTCCATCAAAATCGACGGCGAAGAAGTCGCCGGTCTTGCCGGCAACGCGCGCGACAGGGTGAACCGCAAGCTCGGCATGCTGTTCCAGGGCTCGGCACTCTTCGATTCCCTGCCACTCTGGGAAAACGTGGGGTTCGGTCTGATGTCCGCACATGGCATTAGTCGGGCCGATGCGCGAGTGGCAGCGATCGAGCGACTGCGCCAGGTCGGGCTTGACGCCGACAGCGCCGACCGGTTCCCGGCGGATATTTCGGCGGGTGCCCAGAAGCGGGTCGGTCTGGCCCGGGCAATCGCAACCGAGCCCGAGATCCTGTTCTTTGACGAACCAACGACCGGTATCGATCCGATCATGGGCGACGTAATCGACAATCTCATTGTCAAATCCGTCAAGGAACTTGGCGCCACCGCGCTGACCATCACACATGACATGGAAAGCGCGCGGCGAATTGCGGACCGGGTCGCCCTGATCCACGAGGGAAAAATCGCGTGGATCGGCGACGTCGGAAAGATTGACACCAGCGGGAACGAGATCGTCGACCAGTTTATTCACGGTCGGGTCGAAGGCCCCATGTCCGCGTCCCTTCTGGGCACACCGGCGGCCTGAACGGATGGCCAAGAAATCCGCTGTATTCTCCTGTGAGAGTTGCGGCGCGACCTATAGCAAGTGGCAGGGCCAGTGCGATGCCTGTAGTGGCTGGAACAGCATCGTTCAGGATGCGTCCGCCGATAATACACCAAAGGGACTTGGAATCGGCCGGGGCAGCCGTATCGACTTTGTTCCACTGGACGGCGAAAGCAAACGCCCGCCGCGGCTGACCACGGGTGTCGCCGAGTTCGACCGTGTGACGGGCGGCGGGCTGGTCCCCGGCTCGGCGCTGCTCGTCGGCGGGGATCCGGGCATTGGCAAATCGACCATCCTGCTACAGGTGGCGGCCGCAATCTCCAAAAAAGCATCCTGCGCCTATATATCGGGTGAGGAAGCCGTCGATCAGGTGCGGATGCGCGCCGAACGGCTGGGTCTCGCATCATCGCCGGTTCAGCTAGCCGCAGCGACAAGCGTGCGCGATATCCTGGCAACACTCGACGTCGCAGACCCGCCACGCCTGGTGATTATCGATTCCATTCAGACGATGTATCTCGACAATCTGGATTCCGCACCAGGCTCAGTATCCCAGGTGCGTGGTACGGCCGACACGTTGATCCGGCTCGCCAAGCGGCGCGGCTTTACAATAGTTCTGATCGGCCATGTCACCAAGGAAGGCAACATTGCCGGGCCGCGGGTGTTGGAGCATATGGTCGATACGGTCCTCTATTTCGAAGGCGAACGTGGACACCAGTTCCGCCTCATGCGGGCAATCAAGAACCGCTTCGGACCGACGGACGAGATCGGCGTGTTCGAGATGACCAGTGCCGGGCTGATGCAGGTCGAAAATCCGTCGGCACTGTTCCTCGCGGAACGCCACGATGACGTGTCCGGCGCTGCCGTCTTCGCGGGGATCGAAGGCACCCGCCCGGTTCTGGTCGAAATACAGGCGCTCGTCTCCGCGCCCGCACCCGGGACACCGAGGCGCGCGGTTATCGGCTGGGATTCAGCGCGTCTCGCAATGGTGCTCGCGGTGCTCGAAGCGCGCTGCGGGATCAGCCTCGCTGACCGCGACGTCTATCTGAATGTCGCAGGCGGTCTGCGCATCAGCGAGCCCGCCGCCGACCTCCCCGTTGCCGCGGCACTTGTCTCAGCCATTCTCGATCAGCCGCTAGCCGCAGATACCGTCGTTTTCGGCGAAATCGGCCTATCGGGGGAAGTGCGATCCGTCAGCCAGGCCGACCTCCGGCTGAAAGAAGCGGCCAAGCTTGGATTTGAGGCTGCTTGGGCACCGCCGCGCCGCCGCTCGGGTAGCACAAAAGACACAGGCGATTCTTCAAAACTCCGTATTTCAGAGATGCGAAAACTTCAGGACCTGCTAGGACTATTCGACCTTTCGGATGCTGCGATGCGTACTGTGACAGAGGCTACTGAATGAACACTGCTGATATTGTCGTTGCGGTCATTATCGTTGTCTGCGGGATCATCGCGCTTCGCCTCGGTCTTGTCCGCGTCGTGCTGGGTCTTGCCGGCTGGGTCGGTGCCGGGCTGGCAACAATTTACGGCTATTCCTATGCCCAGCCTTACGCCCGGGAATTTATCGGCAACGAGCTCATTGCCGATATCGCCGCGGGTGCCGGGATATTCGTCGTCACCATGCTCGTCCTGACCTTCATCAGCCACGCCATTGCCGGGGGTGTCCGCGACAGTGCCTTCGGCATGCTCGACCGAACGTTCGGCTTTCTCGTCGGTCTCGCAATCGGCGGCGTCATTGTCAGCGGCGGATATATATTCAGCCAGCAGGTCTTCGAGATGGACGATAACGCATCGTTCTATCAAGGCGCAAAAACACTGCCGATTCTGAAACGGGGCGCGAATATCCTTGCCTCCGCCTTACCGGCGCAATGGGGGCTGAAACAACAGAAACCATCCGGCGCAAGCCCTGACAGCACTTTTCGCTCGCTGTTGTCACCGAAACCGGGAGGCGCCGACACCGAACGCAAGTCCGGCTACAAATCCGTAGAGCGCCAGGAAATGGATCGTCTGATCCGAAGCCACCAATAAGGATGCCGCCCGCGTGTCGATAACCACAAACCCTTTCGACGATGACAAGCTACATGAAGAATGCGGTATTTTTGGCGTTTATGGCCATATCGATTCCGCCGCTCTGACCGCACTCGGCCTGCATGCACTGCAACACCGTGGCCAGGAAGCAGCCGGAATCGTCACCTATCAGGACGGCCAGTTTTTCAGCCATCGTGCCGCCGGCCAGGTTGGCGATAATTTCAGCGAAGAAAGCGTCATCAGCAAACTGCCCGGGCGTTCGGCCATCGGGCATAACCGCTATTCAACCACCGGCGATACCTTGACCCGCAACATCCAGCCGCTTTTCGCTGATTTTGCATCCGGTGGCTTTGCCATCGGCCATAACGGCAATCTGACCAATGCCGTCGCCATCCGCCGCGGACTGGTACAGCGGGGCTGTCTGTTCCAGTCGACCACCGATACCGAAGTCATCATCCATCTGATCGCCACCAGCAAGTTCGACACCATCGTCGACCGGACTGTGGCAGCGCTCCAGGCGGTCGAAGGCGCCTATTCACTGGTCGCCCTGCATAATGACACCCTTATCGGTGTACGCGACCCTCATGGCGTCCGGCCGCTTGTCCTGGGGCGGTTCGAAGAAGCGTGGATACTGGCGTCCGAGACCTGTGCGCTCGATATCATCGGCGCGGAATACGTGCGTGATATCGAACCCGGCGAGATGGTGCTGATCGATGAAGACGGTCTGCAGTCGATGCATCCGTTCAAACCAAAACCGCACCGTTTCTGCATCTTCGAATATATCTATTTCGCCCGGCCGGACAGCACGATCGAAGGCAAGAACGTATACGAGGCCCGCAAGAAAATCGGCCGCGAGCTTGCCCTTGAAGCGGAAATTGTCGCCGATGTCGTTATTCCCGTGCCGGATTCCGGGGTACCGGCCGCGCTGGGCTATGCCGAAGAAGCGGGCATTCCATACGAGCTTGGCATCATCCGAAACCACTATGTCGGCAGGACTTTTATCGAACCCACCGACCGGATCCGTCATCTCGGCGTAAAACTGAAACACAATGCCAATCGGCAGGTGATTGAAGGACGCCGGGTCATTCTGGTCGATGACAGCATCGTCCGCGGCACAACGTCGGTCAAAATTGTTGAAATGGTGCGCGCGGCAGGAGCGACCGAAGTTCATATGCGGATCGCCAGCCCGCCAACAACCTATTCCTGCTTCTATGGTGTCGATACACCCGAGCGTGATCAACTGCTTGCCGCACAGAACAATCTCGAAGAGATGGCAAAAATCATCGGTGTCGACAGCCTCGCCTTTGTGACAATAGACGGACTTTACCGCGCCATGGGACTGGACGGACGAAATGCTGAAAGCCCGCAATATTGCGACGCCTGTTTCTCGGGTGAATACCCGATCCAGCTGACGGACCATTCAACCGACCAGCCGAGCCCGCAACTCTCATTCCTGACGCAGCTCGCGTGAGCGGACGCCTTAAAGATCGCGTCGTCCTGATCACGGGTGCATCCCGGGGCATTGGCGCCGCCGTCGCCGAGCGTTTCGCCGCGGAAGGCGCGCACCTGATCCTCGTCGCCCGCACCCGCGGTGGCCTGGAAGACGTCGACGACCGAATTCGAAAAACACATGGCGATGACCGGGCCTCGACCCTGCTGGAGCTCAATCTTACAGACCTCGACCAGGTCGACCGTATAGGCCCGACACTCGCCGAGCGCTTCGGACGGCTGGATATCGTCGTCGGCAATGCGGGACTGCTGGGCGAAATGGCGCCGATCAATCACATCGATGCTGATGTCTGGTCTGAGGTGGTTGACGTCAATCTCAATGCGAACTGGCGGCTGATACGGACGACCGATCCCCTGCTGCGCCTATCGGATGCAGGCCGTGCGATATTCGTCACGTCGAGCGCCGCACGCGGAAAGAGACCCTATTGGGGCGCCTATGCCGTAACCAAGGCGGCTCTGGAGATGATGGTCACCTGCTGGGCTGCCGAGACCGAACAGACCAACATGAAGATCAACCTGTTAGATCCCGGCGCGACGCGTACCTCAATGCGGGCGGAGGCCTTCCCGGGCGAAGACCCGACAAGCCTCAAGCCCACGGAAGACATCACAGGGTATTTCGTTGACCTTGCCGTACCGGAATGTTCCCGCCACGGTGAGATCGTTAAAGCCTATTGACCGGTTTAGCCACTGCTTGTGCGGACGTCGATCCTTGTGCGCACCCCTTAAGGTCCATAGATTGCCTACATGAAATTGCGTAAAATCAAATCGCTGGTAATCAGCGCTTCGTTTCTGGTCCTGTGCGCTGCCTGCTCGTCAGGGGCCAAAGACGGCGTTGACCTGACAACGCCGTGGCTAGGCCCGCTGAATGGCTTCGAGCGTGTCAGCGGAAAAGACGAATTCGGTATTTTTCTCAAGAACACGTCCGGCGCTACCGTCCGGTTCGAAAGCGTTATCATTACGCCGCCCGAACTTATAGTCTCCGCCGGATCGGACTTGGAAGCGATCAGTCCGGACGCCTACGAACAAATCAAGGCATTGTTCTCGGAGATCTTCCGGCAGGAATTGGCAAAACAAATTCCGACGATGAATACCGGTACGCCCCCGGGTGCCGCCAGCCACCGGATCAACGCAGCGATGACGAACATCACGATAACCCGAAAGACGGATAATCCAGCTACCGGGCAACTTAGAGATTTACAATTTTCATTCGACGGCTCGACGATAGAGGCCGAAATCCGTGATCGAAAATCCAATGCACGACAGGCTGTTATAATCCTGTCGGCCAAGCCGGGAAAAAATGACCGGGCCGCTCTGCGCGCGCAGTTCACCGAGTTTGCACGCCTGGCTGCTACGGAAATTGGTCAGGCCCGCAGCGCGATTAACACCAGGGCAGATCAACCATCCGCGCCGGCGCTGGAATCACCCGCAAAAAAATAGAAGAAAGCTTTTAAGTTCCGTCGCCACCTGGCGCGAAGGGGTTCTTCTGGCCACGCAAATTGATGCGTATCGGCACGCCCGGAAAATCAAACTGCTCGCGAATGCCGTTGATCAAGTAGCGAGTGTAGGAATCCGGCATGCCTTTTGGCTGGCTCGTAAAGACGACAAATGTCGGCGGCCGCGATTTGGACTGCGTCATATATCGTATCCGGATGCGCCGTCCATGAAAGATCGGTGGCGGGTGGCGTTCCACGGCGAGACCAAGCCAGCGGTTCAGCGGTCCGGTCGGTACCCGGCGGTTCCAGATTTCATACACCGACAGGACTGCGGGCAGCAGTTTGTGGATACCGCGCGCCGTCAACGCAGACAGGGTCACCACCGGCACACCACGAATTTGCGGCAGCGAAATTTCCATCCGGTCGTACATCAGCTTCAGCGCCGCCGTTCCGTCTTCGACGACATCCCACTTATTCACGGCAATCACGATCGCACGGCCCTCATTGATGATATGACGCGCAATAACCAGGTCCTGTTTCTCGGGCATCATGGTGGCATCAATAACTAGCACGACGACATGAGCGAAACGGATCGCCTCAAGAGTGTCACCGACCGAGAGCTTTTCGACCTTCTTGTCGATCCGGGCTTTCCGCCGCATACCTGCGGTATCGATCAGTTTGATCGGCGTTCCCTGCCAGGTCCATTCAATCGAAATCGCATCCCGCGTGATACCGGCCTCCGGGCCGGTGATGACACGCTCATCGCCCAGCAGCTTGTTCACCAGCGTCGACTTACCGACATTGGGGCGGCCGACAATCGCGAGCTGCAGCGGGCCGTGATAGACCTCTTCTTCACCATCTTCGATCTCGTCTTCCGACGGTTCTGGACCGGCGTAGCGATCAAGGTCCCCTGCATCCCAGTCGAAGTCTGCGAGCGCCTCGACAATTGCGTCTTCGAGGTCCGGCATACCGATGCCGTGCTCTGACGCGATGGCCACCGGTTCGCCAAGACCAAGCTCATAGGCTTCCAGCCGGCCTGCATCAGCGGCTCTGGCCTCACATTTATTGGCGACCAGAATGACCGGCGAACGGGATTTACGCATCATGTCGGCAAAATGCCGGTCGAGCGGCGTAACACCGGCGCGCGCATCGAAGACCAGCAGCGCCGCATCGGCATCCTCAATTGCACGCCGCGTCTGCAACTGCATTTCGGATTCGAGTTCGGAACCGGTTACCTCTTCAAGCCCGGCGGTATCGACAGCGGTAAAGCGGAGTTTTCCGAGCATCGCATCGCCTTCACGGCGATCGCGCGTTACACCCGGGGTCGGGTCGACGAGCGCCGACCGCCGTCCGATCAGGCGGTTAAACAGCGTCGATTTCCCCACATTCGGGCGGCCGACGATAGCGATGACGGGTTTCATGATTTCCTAACGATCAACGAAATGCGATCAGGTCGGCTTCGTCTGTGAGCACATAGAGCGTCTCACTGGCCACAATCGGTGGGATCAGAACCGGACCGGAGATCTCGATAAGACCGAGTATTTTTCCGGAATACGGCGACAGAGACCAGATCTCGTCGACGCTATTTCCTATAAGCAGTCGATCGCCGGCAAGTACCGGTCCAGCCCAGAGTATCGGCCCGGTCAGGTCCTCGGCGTCTTCGAACCGCGGCAGTTGCGCGATCCAGCGAACGCGTCCACCGCGCCTGGTCAGGCAGATGACCTCCCCATCTCGTGTCACAACATAGACGAATTCACCCGCGACCCACGCGCCATGAACACCACCCACCGCGACTTCCCAGAGCCGGGTTCCTGTCCGCAGATCGACGGCGACGGTCCGGTTGCTGTTGCCCACAATATATACAATGCCCCGATCGATCACCGGTTGTCCGCGGATATGCGCGATGGCAGTCACCGCATCAGACCGGCGGATCGCTGTGAGAGATTCCGTCCAGACCTGACGGCCATTCTCGACCCTCAGCGCGACGACCTCTCCCGATGAATACGGGACAACGACGACACCGCCATCTACCGCCGGTGGCGCGCCACCCAACAGGCCAGCTACTTCGCGCAGCCCCGAATGCGTCCACAATTCACGACCGTCGGCCGCACTCAGCGCGTATAGTTCGTTCGCAACGGTGACGGCAAACACCCGGCCTGCCCAGACGGTGGGTGCTGCCCGCATCGGCCCGGACAGGCGCTTACGCCAAATCTCCCGGCCGGTTTCCGCATCCAGAGCGACCACGTCGGCAAAACCCGTGGTGGAAAACAAGCGACCGTCACTGAAAGCAATGCCGCCACCGAGGATACCTTCGTCGTCATCGTCTTTCGATAGTTCGACGCGCCAAAGACGTTTGCCGCTTTTCTGATCGAAGGCGCTGACCTTTGCCTCGATATCGACGGTATAAATCTTCCCGTCGGCGATAACGGGTTGCGCAAGCAACTGAGCTTCATCGCTCGAGCCATCACCAATGTCGCTGCTCCATTGCCGGGTAAGCGGGCCCGACGCGGCGAGGTGATGCATGGCGTGGTTCGGATAACCGCCGGCTTGCGGCCATTCGTCATTCACGTCCGGCCGCGGCAGCAGTATCTTCAGATCCTTTATCCGTTCATCAACCGCAACCGCGCCGCCACCGCGTAGTACGTCAATGCGCTCACCCTCAAGCGGTTTGTTGACGCTGCCACCAAGCCAGTCCGCGCACCCTGCAAGCAAAAGCATTGTCGCCATGACAGCAACAAGCCGACCCCTGGGAAATGCGGCAAACACAGCTCGCCTCCCGGTCAGGACGCGCCGAGGATATTGAGCATCTGGGAGGCCCGGGCGCGGATACCCGGCGGAGATGCTGCATCATCGAAAATCACCCGATAATTCGCCTGCGCCTTTTCCATATCACCGGCACGCTGCGCCGTCAGCGCGAGGATCTCCAGCGCAATATGCCGGTACGCCTTGCCGGCGCCGCTCATGGGCTGAATTTTTGCCTCTATCGTCGCCGCATTAATCGACGTGACGCGAAGCGCCTGAAGCGCGCCCAGGACAACAGCAAGTTCACGCATGGAATTCGGCGCCGAGCCGTCATCTGCAATCGCGTCATAAATGCCAATCGCGCCAGCGGCATCGCCGCTCTTGGCGACGATGGATGCCTGATAGAACCGGGCAAGAATGCCATAGCCCGATCCGGCATCGGCGGCGAGCGCCGAGAACGCGGTGGACGCATCCCCCGCCTTGCCGGCCTGCATCAGCGCAGCGGCGGTGGCAAACTGTTTGCCCTCGGCATGGCGCTGGTCTGTCCGATAACTTTCCCAGGCTTTCCAGCCTGCGACAGCTGCCACGACCACCACGGCGCCGGCAATTAAGTACTTGCCATAGTTACGCCACAGTTTTTCGTAGCGTTCCTGCTTTAACTCTTCATCGACTTCACGAAAGATATCGCCCACGGGGCTGCTCCGTAACATTTCCGGAAAATGGCCTGTAAGATAACGGGGCGGCGGAACGGTAGCAAACAACCATTTTCGCTTTTGTATTAATAATTTAGAGGCTTCTGCGCCAAATGAATGGCAACTCGGCTTGCGGGACCGGGAGATTATCCCATACGACTGGACGAACCGCGCGAAATGGGGATAATTAGGCGCATAAATTCGTCAGAAACAGGGGTTTCACTCACGCCGATGGTCACTGTTGTCAGCCTTTCGGACTACAAGCACGCCAATCGGCGATTTAGGCCGGATATTTGCTTCAACAAGCAGGAACTCGACCAGCTTCTGACCGTGTACAGCCGCCGGGTGATGAGCGGAGAGTGGAAGGATTATGCAATCAGCCACGATCCCACGATGTCGGCCTTCCTGATCTATCGAAACAGCAGTAGGCAACCCGCTTTTACCGTCGTCAAACATCAGACCAGCGGCGGCAAGACCGAGTTTGTCGTGTTTCACGGACGTGAGCGGCTCAAGCGTAGCGATTCCCTCAAAGAGGCGGTCACTGTGCTCAACCGCAAGCTCAAGCTCGTCAAGAAATAGACTTCGAACAATAAACTGCCAGACAGGAGAATCATCATGACCGGCCAGATCATCCGCATGCCCGATATCCGCAAAGTCGACCCTGACGACGCGGTCGCGACACTCCGCCAGCAGCTTTTATTCGCGTTTCATATGGTGGACATGCTGGGTCAGCCAAGCGGTATGGGCAGTCATCTCACCGCGCGCCTGCCCGGTGCCGAGACGTTCTTTTTCCATGTCCACAATTTCGGGTTTGGCGAGGTAACGCCGGATCTGATCCATGAAGCGGATTTCGAACTTAACGTCCTGTCGGGTGAAAATATCGACGTCAATCCGACACTGCATATCCATACGCAGATATACACGGCGCGGCCCGACGTCACCTGCATTCTCCATACCCACGCAAAGCACGTCACCGCGCTAAGCGCCTTGGGCGAGAATATCGAAGTGATCTCCCAGGGTGGCGCGCGGCTGCACAATGAATGTGTTCTGTTCGATGAAGACGACGGTGTCGCCCTCGGCAAGGGTCCCGGCGCCGCCATGGCCCGCACGCTGGAAGAGAAATCCTGCATGGTGCTGAAAAACCACGGGTTGCTGACCGCGGCAACATCCATACCAGCGGCGGTTATCCTTGCCGACACGATGGAAAAGGAGGCCGAGATGATGCTGATGGCGAAAGCGACAGGCACGCTCTCACCACCATCCACCGATGGCAGCCAGCGGACCAAAGATTTTTTGTTTAACGACAGGGCATTCGGACGTGGCTGGGCCTACCTGATGCGGCGCCTCGCATTGCTGCGCCCCGATATCATGAATATGTAGGCTGCGGTGCCCGCTACCCGGTCGACGCCACGGCCTCCTGCCCTCTGTTTTCGAAGCCTGCCCCTACTGCAGGATCTTCTGATGTCCGCCCCGGAAATGCTTGAAGTAGGGAATTTTCCGGCTCGCAGATTGACGCGGCGGTTCCAGGATCAGGCTTTCGGCATATGACAAGACGTTCCGGGTGACCAGGGCCAGTTCAAAATCCCGCGTGTCCTTGATCGGGATCCAGTCCAGGTTTTCCAGCTCGCCCGATCCCCGCAGATCACCGACGACCTCTCCAGCTTCGACCATAAAAAACCGTGCATCGAACCTCATGGGCCGAAACACGGGCGTTATCGCGCGGGCAATATAATCCAGGCGATCAAGCGCCGGCGCATAGCCTTGGCCGAAAAATGCCTCCCATCCCTGCGGCGGCGGCCGGTGCGGCAGCGGATCATTCGCGCCGATGATCAACCCGGTTTCCTCGAACGTCTCGCGGATCGCGGCAATGGCGATCGACCGCGCCCGGCCGTTCCGCGATGTGCGGGAAAGCTGTGCGGCGACAGCCGGTTCCATCTCGCTGCCGGCGCGCACCCGTCCGTCCGACGGATCGACCCGTCCACCTGGAAAGACATACCGATGCGGCAGGAATTTATGCGCCCGGTGACGTTCACCCATCAGCACTTCGATCCGCCGGCCCTGCTTCCGCCAGATTATGATCGTCGATGCATCCCAGGCGCGGACCGCCTTGGCGCCGGCGTCGCGTTCCGGCTGCGGTGGCAGCGCGGATTTCTTACCGCTCGCGGATCCGCCGTTCATAGCGTTACCCCTGTGGGTACATGGCGTAGTCCCGCGGATCTCAATGCATCGAGATCCTGGCTCCCTGTACAAAACATCGCGATGCGCAATTCCTGTATCGTCGCCGTCATGGTGTCGTGAACCGCCCTCGACGTCTCCAATGCGGAGCCCAGCGTCGGGGCGGCCATGCCAACCAGCGATGCCCCCAGACGGATCGCTTTCGCCGCATCGATTCCCGACCGGATTCCACCGGACGCGAATACCGGCACATCCGGCGCTTCCGCCACGACGGCATTCAGGGACTCCACTGTAGGAATACCCCAACCGGCAAAGGCGTGCGCCACCCGGCGCATTGTCGGCTCTTCCTGCCGATAGGCTTCGACCTCGCTCCAGCTCGTCCCTCCGGCGCCAGCAACGTCGATACCGGCCACGCCGATATCAACCAGACGCCTTGCGACACTGGCGGAAATGCCGTTGCCTACTTCCTTTACGACGACCGGTACATCAAGCGCGGCAACCACGGTTGCAATCCTGTCATAGAGCCCCGTCCAGTTACGGTCACCGCCAGTCTGCACCGCTTCCTGGAGCGGGTTCAGGTGCAGGAACAGCGCATCGGCGCCGATCATGTCGACCGCCTGCTGGGCCTGATCCGCGGAATACCCATAATTCAGCTGGACCGCGCCGAGATTGGCGAAGAGCAGAATATCCGGCGCGACCGAGCGCACCCGGAACGTGTCGGCAAAACCCGGCTTTTCGATGCCGGTGCGCTGGGAGCCAACCCCCATCGCAATGCCAAGCGATTGCGCCGCTTCCGCCAGGCTCAGGTTGATGTGTCGCGCGATGTCAGTGCCACCGGTCATGCTGGACAGCAGCAACGGCGCTGCGAGGTTTTTGCCAAAAAGCATGGTCTTGGTGTTGACGGCATCGAAGTCGATCTCGGGCAATGCGAGATGATCGAACCGGTAGTCTTCGAATCCCGCGGTCAGCCCCTTGGACGAGACATCTTTGTTCAGAACGGCATCTATGTGTTCGCGTTTCCGGCCTTCGATGTCACTCACGGACGGGGATCTCCATCCTTGGTGACCGAACGTTCGTCCTGCATGCGCCGCTGGCGACGTTCGGTCGCCCACCACGCCCAGAAACCGGCCAACAGCGACAACAGAATACCGATCATGGTTTCCAGCACCGGGTCAGCGCTGCGCCATTTGAAATACAGTAGAAAAATGATGATGGCCGTGACAGTGCCAATGATTTTCGCGAACACGCGGAACCTCCGTTTGTATGAGAATAGCGCGCGCACAGGGCGCGGGCAAAGCAGCCCGTTGGCTAGATGGGAAATTCAGCCCGCGATCAGCGTAACAGACTGGGTCGTCACCGGCAGACCAACGGGATCTGCGGCACCCGCCGCCGGTTGCATGTAGCGCCCTTCGAAGGCAACAGTGAAACGTTCGCCAGCAAACGGCCAGGGCGATACGCGGTATTGGCGCTCGGCCACCGGTGTCACGGTGACATCCTCATCGGCCGTCGCGGATTTGGGCACATGCGGGAAGACAGACTCGTCCCGCGCACCTTCATGGACGCGATTGAAATACAGCGCCAGCGTGCCGAAGAACTGAAGCTGCTTATAGGCCTGCATCAACCGGTCGTCGGAGACCTTGTCCCGCGTCTCGGGTGCGGTCCGCAGCGTTTCCTTCAGCCGGTATTGGCGCGCTTCCTCATGCGCCAGCATCGTTTCGCCCGCCGGCATATTCTGTTCGGCGACCTTGTCGAGCAGAACGATGTCCGACAACCCGCAGCGGCCGTTATACAGCCCCCACGAATGCATGCTCGACAGCAGGCCCGAAAATGCATCATGCGCCTCGTTCACATCGGGAGAGCCCCTGCTCGTCCCCATGATCAGCTCAAACGGAGTCTCGGTCAGATTGTAGGGATAGCCTGTCGCCGGATCGATCCGGAACGCATTATCGAGATCAGCCCAGCCGGCATCGTGATTGGCGATGATGAAACGCGTCGCGGGATCGGTCACCGCTTCAAAATCGTCATTGCCAAACGCTTCGGCAAGCTGATCCGAAAGCGCTGTGTGTTCCGCCATGCGGATAACGAAACGGGGTGCACCCTCGGGCGCGGTCTGAACAATCATTGGCCTCTCACAACAATCATGGGCCTCTCATAAAGAAAAGCCGCCTCCGGCAAGGAGGCAGCTTATCAATCGTAATCGTTCTGGTCACCGTCAATCGCGCACAATTTCACGCGGCGTGCCGGTTCAATCGTCGGAAGCTTACGCAACCTTGCGGCGCGGCTCCGGCTCACGATAGGCCATCTCGACGTGTTTCGTGCAATAGGAATAACCTTCGAGCGTCTTGTCGCCGCAGAAGTGGAATTCCTTGGTTGCCGGCTCACCATGGGGCCACTGGCAGGTGCGGAACGGCGACGGTCCATGGTTGAACAGACGCGTGATGTTAAGGACTTTCTGCTTAGGAGTGGTCATGATTCTTACCCGATTCAACAAAATGCTGCGATGCACAATCATATAGTGCGCCGCAGCGAAAGTTTCAAGCTAAATATGACGATCTCTTCACTTGGAGACCGCCTAACCACCCAAATTTAACATAATCGATTCGTTTTTTCAACCATTTTATTATAGGCGGGTGAAAGTCCATTGATTCTATTTTTATTTTAGATTTGAGACATAATCACTTAACCCTGATGCAAATATCATCCGCCCCGTCCTGTTCCATTCGGTCTCCGCCTCACTCTGCAGGACCGAGCTTCTGCCAACGCTCCCCGTCTGTTGGTCCGGCGGCCCACAACTTTGTGGATCAATTTCCCATAAATACTCGCTTTGAAATCTGAATTTCTGCTCGAGGTCGGTTACAGCAGCGCCTTTCTGACTAAACTTTTACAAGAGGATCAAATGCGCACAATCGTTACAACACTCATGCTGGGCATCCTGGCAAGCGGCTGCGCAATCGGCGTCAAACACGACTACTCATATCCGGAAGCAGACTAGGACGTTCAGACCAACAAATCGGTTGCCGTCGCAGTACACGACCAGCGCAGTTATATCGTTGATGGCAATAAAACGCCGAATTTCGTCGGCCTGACACGCGGCGGCTGGGGTAATCCCTTTGATGTCGTCACTGTGTCCGGGCGGCCGCTGGCGACCGACATGACGACCGCGATCGCGAACGGACTGAAGGCGCGTAATATATCGGTCCGGGAAGTCGTAATTTCACCTCAACAAAGTCTGGCTGAGGCCCGCAAGACGATCGTCGATGCCGGCGCAGCACGCGCCTTGCTCATCACGTTGCAGGAATGGAAACCGATACTTTTGTGGCAACCCGCCTGCTTTACAACGTTCGTGCACTGGTACCGGGCGCATACGGTGAATCGAGTGATTACCAGAATCCAGAATGACGAAAGGAACTGCCTATGATCAAACATCCATATCAGACTTGCCTGAGGATGCCGCTGACCCTCAAGGAAGACATGACCAGCATCTGTGACCGATATCGAATCAATGAATCAGATCTCATGAGACGTGCCATCGTGGAGTTCGTGTCCGTCGTCATATAAATTGGAACACTCAAGGGCCTGATCTAAAGGAGGATCTGGCTCATCTGGTTCAAGATATTAAGCGGCGTATTTGCGGTATTGCAAGCGCCGGGATTCCATCGTTTTCCGTTTAATCCTTTCTCTTTGTTTTAAAATGGCCTGC
>CAJIYX010000107.1 GCA_905181725.1 Alphaproteobacteria bacterium UBA830 | reverse complement strand
TATTACATGCGCGACCCCGAGACGCGCAAACCGCTGATCGGAGACCTGTCTGACGGCACGATCAAACCGTGGGATGCGGAGATCGGCGATGCCGCGCTCGAAGGTACCTACGCGGTATCCGGCATCGAGGACGGGCCCGACGGAAAGGTCTGGGAACATGACGGTGTCGATGCGCGACCGGCCTTTCAGCTTCTGCTCGATCATATGAAGCAGTTCGATCCTGAATGGGCCGAATGCGAATGCGATGTGCCGGCGGCAAAAATCCGCCAGGTCGCCGATGAATACGTCGCCCATGCCTGTATCGGTGAGACGATCGAGATTGAAGGCGTCGAAATGCCGTTCCGCCCTGTCGCGGTGATGCTCGGCAAGGGCGTCAACAATGGCTGGGGCGGTTACCAGACCTGCTGGGCGCGAACGCTTCTGGCGTCGCTCGTCGGCGCGCTTGAGGTGCCGGGCGGCACACTGGGTACGGCGGTGAAACTGAACCGGCCTGCCGATAATCGGCTTAAAACGGTGCGACCGACCAATGACGGCGTCATGGATTATCCGTTCAACGAGACGTCCAAGGACGAATGGCTGGCCGATCCGCATATTCGCAACGCCTATAAAACACTGGTGCCGATGGCGGCCGATTCAGCCTGGTCCCCCGCGCTTGGGCCGGCCCATCTGCCGTGGCTGTTTCAGAAAAAGCAGCCGTCGAACTGGCCGAAACAGACCAAGCCGGAGATGTGGATCAACTACCGGACCAATCCGGCGATCTCGTCCTGGAATGCGCCCGAAGTGGCGGAACGGATCGCCGAGTTTCCGTTCACGGTGTCGTTTGCCTATACGCGCGACGAAACCAACCATATGGCCGACATCATCCTGCCCGACTGCACGGACCTTGAGAGCCTGCAGCTGATCCAGATCGGGTCGACCAAGTTTACCGAACAGTTCTGGAAACATCAGGGCTGGGCGATCCGTCAGCCCGCCGTTCTGCCGCAGGTCGATGCGATGGACATGACCGATATTGCCACCGCGCTGGCCGACCGGGTAGGCCTTCTTGAAGAATATAACGCGGCGATCAACCGCGGTGCCGCGGGCGCTAGGCTGCAGGACCGGGACGGCGCATATGATTACGGGCTGGACCCGACCGTGCCGCATCAGCGCGAGGAAATCTGGGATGCGGTCTGCAAGGCTGCAAGCCATTCGCTCAGCGACGGCGAGGAAGTCCACGATTTGGACTGGTTTGCCGAGAACGGCTTTATGCTGAAACCGTTTCCGCAGCTTCAATGGTATCTCTATCCGAAGATGAAAGAGGAAAAGCTGCGCTTCGAGATGCCTTATCAGGAGCGTATCAAACGTCATGGCGAACAGCTCGCCAACCGGCTGCACGAAATCGGGATCGACTGGTGGGAAAAGCAGCTCGACGAGTACGAACCGCTGCCGTCTTATGAGCGGTTCCCCGATATCTGGGACGAGCATATCAAGGAATCCGGTGGCGATCCGGACGATTATCCGTTCTTCGCGCTGACCGCCCGGTCGATGCAGTATTCTTGGGGCGCCAATGTCGGTATCCCGCTGATCAACGAGGTCGCGAATAACATTTCGGGCCACAAAGGCGTGATCATCAACCGAACGCGGGCGAAGGAACTGGGGATCGCCGAAGGCGACGCGGTTGAAATTTCATCGGTGACGGGTGCAACGCAGGGTAATGCTGTCCTTCGCGAAGGTATCCGGCCCGACACCGTTCTGATGATCGGGCAGTTCGATCACTGGGCGACGCCCTATGCAAAGGATCTAAACTTGCCGAGCTTGAACTCCGTGACGTCGCTGTCGTTATCGCTGACCGATTCCACCGGCTCGAGCGCCGATCTAGCGCGGATCAAGATTCGAAAGATCGACGGCGAGAGGCGAGCGGTATGAGCCCCGATGGAGGCGCGCCCGGCACCCCCGACACGACCGACAGCCCCCGTTACGGTATGGTCGTTGACCTGAACCGATGCGTTGGCTGTCAGACCTGCACCATCGCCTGCAAACATGCGAACGATACCCCGCCCGGTGTTCAGTGGCGCAAGGTGCTCGATATCGAGCGCGGCACATTCCCCGACGTTGAACGGCTGTTCATGGTTGTCGGCTGCCAGCACTGCGCCGAGCCGCCCTGTGTGCCGGTATGTCCCACGGGTGCGACCGCACAGCGGGCAGACGGGTTGGTGACGATGAAATACGATACCTGTATCGGTTGCGGGTATTGCGCGGTGGCGTGTCCCTATCAGGCGCGGACGATCGGTCATGGCGAGGACTGGTATTACGGCGAAGAGACCAAACAGGAAGCGCATGTCTTTCATGACGAGCGTGTGGGGGTCGCCACAAAGTGTACCTTCTGCGTCGAGCGCATCGACGAGGCCAAGGAAGAGGGCAAGACGCCCGGCATTGACCTCGAATATTCCCCCGCCTGTTCGTCGTCCTGTATCGCGAGCGCCCTGCATTTCGGTGATTTCAACAATCCCGACAGCAACGTCTCGAAGCTGGCCACCGAGAACAGCTTTTTCCAGATGCATGAGGAACTCGGCACGGATCCGCAGATCAAGTACCTATATGAAGTACCAAGTTCGATGCCGGGCCGTGATCCGGAACCCGAAGACCTTGAAGACGAAATGATGAGCGACCTTGCAAACCCGCTGGTCGGCGCCCGTCAGACCTACTGGGACTACCGCGCGGCGATGAATTTCATCCTGGGCGGTATGTCGTCCGGCCTGGTGATCATGGCGACCATCGCGCATTTTTTGTCCGGGCTGTCCTCCGAAGCGCTGCTTTATCTCAACATCGCCGCCGGCATCGGCATGGGCGTCGGGCTGCTATTCGTCTTTATGGAAATTGGTCGGAAGATGCGGTTCTGGCGCGCGCTGCTGCGGCCGCAATCGTCGTGGATGACGCGGGAAACCTATGCCGTGGCGGTGTTTTATCCGGCATTGCTAGCTGATCTGATCTGGCCCGGACCTGTTCTGCATCTGGTCGTTGCCATGTCGGCGCTGGCCTTCCTGTATTGTCAGGCGCGTATTCTGCACGCCGCCAAAGGCATACCGGCATGGCGGGTCGGGCTGATTCCGAGCATGCTGGTGATGACGGGGCTGCTCGAAGGTGTCGGTCTGCTCGGTATCGCGAGCGGACTTGCTTCCTGGCGGTTCGAGGCATCGATCGCCTTTATCTCCACCTGGGGGGCGCTGCTGGCGCTAGCCAATATGCTGATCTGGCAGCGCTATTTCGCGTGCGCCAAGCGCGACGGTGTGCCGCCGCTGGCGCGGGCGGAGCTGCAGAAACTGACACCTGCTTTACGCCTGATCGGCCATATCACGCCGCTGGTGCTGTTTGCGCTGGCAGCCGTGTTCAGTGAATCGTTGCTTGCCATCGCCGGTGTCGCCGCTGTCACGGGGGGCGTGATGTGGAAGTTCACCGTGATTACCCGGGCCTGCCATCAGCAGGGTTTCGCCATGCCCAAAATGCCACAGCGCGGATCGGGTAACCGGGCGGCCCCCGCCCGTCTAGGCGGACTCTAGGAAGGCCTGATCAGAATGTCCGATGTGCAAACGCCGCCGGGTATTGCCGCGATCAGGGCGCCTTCACGCTCTTGCCTGCCAGGTACTTGCGCCTGACGTCTAGGTGGAGATTGTTAAGGTCGCGAAGATCGTCACCCGGCTCGAGACCAAGGCTGACGAGACCGCGAATGCCGATCTCGCGCTGATCATCGGTGCGCCGCAGGCGGAGACGCCGAGCCTCATCCTTGCGCGGGAATTGCGCTATGCGATCAAGATGCGCACGGGTGCTTTCAGCAACGCCCGGACGACGTGGTTCATGCGGCTCACGGGCGGGTCGCCAACGGCAATTATTGTGACCGGGCTTATTGCGTCCTTCGTTACCTGGATCGTTATCGGGCCTGTGTGGTTGTGGCTGTTCGAAAGTTTTGAAAACCGTTCGCTCACCTATTTCCCGCTGAAAGAGCTGACAACCGCGGTGACTGCCGCGCTGCTTGGTGCGATGGTCAGTATCATGGTTCGTCCGCGGGACCTCGCGGAGCCCGATGATTTCAATCCGCGGATGCTTCTTCTGTCGGCATCTTTCAAACCGTTTATCGGGGTCATCATTGCGATCTTCGCCTATGCGGCGCTGAAGAGCGGGATTATTTCGTCGTCCTTCCTGACGAGCGCCTCAACTGATCAGATGCAGAACGGTATCTACTGGGTGGTCTCCTTTATCTGCGGCTTCAGTGAACGTTTCGCTATCGGACTCGTCGACAATGTCGAAAAACGGCTGGATGTAAGCCCGGCCCAGCGTGACGCGGTGAAAGAAGATGCGGAGGGCGGCAAGTGACGCATCGGCGGCTTGGCCGGTGGGAATTCTGCCCTCTTGGCGCGCGGGCGAAATAGCCAAAAACTACGCCGCCCGTATCGCTGTTAACTCCCGATCACGCCGCCATCCGATTTCGTAACAACCACAACCGACGGACGGGTCGGCATGTCCTCCTTGAAGTCGGGCCACCGGGTTGACGGGTTGGAGAAGGTCGAGTTTTTCTCGTCCGCCGGGTGCTGGACGGCACCGAAGAATGTCCTGTCATCCGGCGCGAAACACGGACCGCATAGCTCGGCGCCGCGTGGGGCAGCGAAAAAGCGCTTGGTCAGCATGCGCCCGTCGCCTTCGACGTCGGTCGCCCAGACGCCGTCGGCAATCCCGGATTTCGGTGCGTCGCCAGTGGCGATCCACAGCCGGCCTGTGGTATCGACCGCGCAGTTATCGGGGGTCGACAGCCAGCCATTCGCCGACACGTCGGGATGGTACTTCGCCCCTTCGGCGGCATTCGCCGGATTTCCGGCCATCAGCGGCACTTCCTCTTTGAACTTTAGGGCTGCGTGGTCGGCATCCTTGCCATGGACCGGCGGGATCATTTCCAGGATATGGCCGTGTTTGTTCTTCGGTCGCGGATTGACCTGGTCCGCCTTGCGCCGGGTATTGTTGGTCAGCATCACATAGATAGTGCCGGTGACCGGGTTCGGCTCCACGTCTTCTGGCCGGTCCATCGGTGTCGCGCCGAGCAGATCGCGGCATAGCGGGTTTCAATCAATACGTCCGCCTGGCTGTTGAAGCCGTTGGCCGCCGTCAACGGGCCCGTGCCCCAGACCAGCGGCATCCCGTCGAGGGTGCCGTCGGCGCTGAATTTTGCGACAAACAGGGTGCCGTCATCGAGCAGGGCCGAATTGGCGGCGCGGTCATTCGCATCGTAGCGTCCGTTGGAAACGAATTTATAGATATAGTAGAAGCGCTGGTCGTTGCCGGTATAGACCAAGACTCACCCGTCTTTGTTGATAACAGTGGTCGCGCCTTCGAGCTTGAAGCGGCCGAGCGCCGTGCGTTTAACAGGTGTTGAGCCGGGGTCGTAAGGATCGATTTCGACCATCCAGCCGAACCGGTTGGGCCCATTCGGTTCGTGGTCGAGATTGAACCGGTCGTGGTAGTCCGCCCAGGAATAGCGGCTCTTTGCTTTCAGCTCGTATCGTTTGTAATTGCGTGCTTCGGATGTTTTTGCCGGGTCTCTACCGAAATAACCGTGGAAATTTCTTCGGCGATCAGGACGGTGCCCCAGGGTGTGTGGCCGCCGGCGCAATTATTGATGGTGCCGATGGCGGGCATGCCGGTCGCGTCCGCATTCGTCTTCGCATGTTGCGTCCTCGACGGGGGTGTTTGGGGAATTCCGCTTTTGCCATATCGGTTCGGACGCGCGTATTACAATGATCTTTCAT
>CAJIYX010000106.1 GCA_905181725.1 Alphaproteobacteria bacterium UBA830 | reverse complement strand
CTATGTCTTCAATAATCTCTACAGAGAGTAGTTCGTGGCAAAGGGCTTTCGCCATGAATACTAGGCCCCGGTAGAAATTCTCTGATCTTCACGACCGCGGCCTTCGACGCCTTCGTATCCGGATCGACAATCACAAATGTATGGGACTGGCCGTCGAACTTGTGGACATCCGCGGTACCGCCTTTCGCCCGCCATGGATCGGGTAATCTTCTATTTGACCCTAAATACTTCAATCCGTGTGTTCGTATTTTGTTCTTTTCGTGGTACGCTTTCTGTCGTGATCTTCCCGCCTCGGTAGGCCGGAAGATCACGACAGAGGAGGGGTGTTACGGCAGATTATTCAATCGAAATCGGCGCGGTGGATTCGCGATACGGGGCCGGCCGACGCGGCCGTGAGACCCGACAGCGTCCTTCCGCCCCTTTGAGTGCATGGGGTTGTTTTACACATTTGCGTTTGCGGCAGATCAGGATGAGCTTTCGCCCTTATTCTGCGGCGGGTGTCGAAAGATTAAACCCGCAGCACAAATTCCCGAATTTTGAAGATCGCCTCTTTCGATGCCTCCGTATCCGCATCGGCGGTCACAAAGGTATGCGGCTGGCCGTCGAATTTGTGGACCTCCACTTTGCCGCCCTTCGCGCGGTACAGATCGGCGAACTTGTCCTGGAGGGTGTGGGCCACGTTGGCGTCTGCCGTGCCCTGGATGATGGTCATCGGTGGGGTATGGGTGGCCTCCCCGCGTTCGAGCAGCAGATAGGGATTGCCCTCGGTCATGTCGTCTTCTGTGGAGAAGCAGGCGTCGTGGGCGGCGACGAGGCGCTCGTTGCCGGCTTCCTGCGCCATGTGGTAGCGCGCGAGCGGGTCGAGGATGGGCCAGGCGGCCACGAAGAAATCGACGCTTGCATCGACCATCGTCAGTTCGGGGTCCAGCGTCGTCCAGCGCGACGCCGCCGGGCAAAGGGCGACAAGACCCATCTGCTGCGCCCCGCTGGAAGAGCCGAGCGCGCCCAGCATCGACATCTCGACATCCAGTGTTTCGGCCTGCGCCTTGAACCAGCGGATGGCGTAATTCACATCGTCCACCATCGCCGGATACTGCGCCTCGTCCGACAGCCGAAAATCCAGCGCGCAGACACCGACGCCGTGCGCCGCGAGGTCTTCGTGGATGACGGTGTTGTTAAGCCGGTCGCCTGAGCCCCAGGCGCCGCCATGGACATCGATCATCCATTTGACCGGCTCATCTGTATCCGGCCGGTAGAGGCGGGCGAGCAGGGTGATCCCGTCAATCGTGCGATAGGCGACGTCGTGGATGGTGGTCATTGTTCAGGTCCTCGTCGAGGGAGCTCGGTCAGGGAGACACGTTCGATCGCTTGAAGGGCGACAATTCGCTCAGCGATTCCATTTCGTGTTCGATGCCCCGGCGTTCGCGTTTGACGAAATCAGCGACCGCGTCCCGGAAGCCCTCATCGCGGATCCAGTGGGCGCTGTATGTCGCGGATGGCAGGTAGCCGCGGCTGATCTTGTGCGGCCCCTGCGCGCCGGCCTCGACCTTGGACAGGCCGTTTTCTATCGCGAATTCGATACCGCGATAAAAGCAGGCTTCGAAATAGAGCATTTTGAAATTGTCGACGCAGCCCCAGTTGCGGCCCCACAACATGTCGGGGCCGCGCATGTTGAGCGCGCCGGCGACGTAATCGCCGTCATGGCTGGCGATGACCAGCACAACATTGTCGGCCATGCGCTCACGCAGGAGCTGGAAGAATTCGTAGTTCAGGTACGCATGTGCCCACTTGCGGTCCACGGTGTTCAGATAGAAGCCGTAGAACGCTTCCATGTGTTCGGGGCGAATATCATCGCCGGTCAGCACCTGAATATCGACCGCGGCATTTGCCGCCGCGCGTTCCTTGCGGATCATCTTGCGCTTGCGGGAATTCAGCGTATCGAGAAAATCGTCGAATGTCTCGTAGCCGTCATTCTGCCAGTGGAACTGCTGGCCGTGGCGCTGAAGCAGGCCCATCTCGCCGAGCTCGGTCCATTCATCTTCCTGCGGGAAGGTGATGTGCAGCGACGAGACTTTCTGCTGTTTGGCGAGTTCCAGCAGGCCTGCGGCCAGCAGCTGGCGGGTATGCGGCTTGTCGTCGCCGTCGCGGACCAGAAGGCGCGGGCCGGTGACAGGCGAAAACGGCACCGAGACCTGCAGCTTCGGGTAATACTGTCCGCCCGCGCGCTCATACGCGTCGGCCCAGCCCCAGTCGAACACGTATTCGCCGTGGGAATGGTTTTTGAGATAACAGGGTGCACAGCCGGCGAGGCCTTTTTCATCCTCGATAACGATATGCTGCGGCAGCCACCCGGTCTCCCCGGTGGCGGCCTGTGAATCCTCCAGCGCTTTGAGAAAGGTGTGGGAGATGAACGGGTTCTCAATCCCCGCACAGGCATCCCAGTGTGCCGCCGAGACCTCGTCGAGCGACGAAATTACTTTTACGGTGGTCTCTTCGCCGCCGTCCGGCATGGTTATTCGATCTCGAAAATGGCGTCTACTTCGACGGCTGCACCACCGGGGAGCGATGCCACCGCGACCGCGAACCGCGAATGTTTTCCGGCGTCGTCGCCGAATAATTCGACCATCAGATCCGATGCGCCGTTGATAACGGCAGGCGGGCCGGTGAAATCGGCCGGCGCGTTGACGAAGCCGCCAAGTTTGATCGCCTTTGCCCGGTCGATGTCGTCGCCGACTGCCGCATGCAGCTGGGCCAGAATGTTCAAACCGCAGAGCCGCGCCGCCGCATAGCCTTCTTCAACCGTCAGATCGACGCCGACCTTACCCTTGGCGCTGGTTTCCGGGGTCGCGGAGACCTGTCCTGAGATGAATATCTGATTGCCTGAGCGCCGATAGGGGACGTAGTTCGCCTTTGGGACGGGCGCCTTCGGCAGGGTAATCCCAAGTTCCTGAAGCCGCGATTCGATACGTCCAGCCATGTCTGTTCTCCGTTGTTCGACCGGAGCCTACCTCCCCGTCCGCAGGCGATCCAGTGTCGAATTTTTAACCACGGTTTCAATGGTTTGAATGGTAAAAATCTGTTAACACTTCTGGCATAGAGCCGACAACATACTGGACGAAGGCAAAGCGGTTTGAGATAATCCGGTTGGATAATCTTAACCGGTATGCGCCCCCGTTTCCGGGGGCGGCTACGGGACCGGGAATGAGGCAGAGATGAGCATTGGCACAAAACTTTTCACCATGCTGAACGGCGCGCCGGTGGGAACTGATACGCAGGGTAACCATTATTACCGTGGGAAACGCACCCCGCAGGATGCGAAGGAGCGCCGCTGGGTCGTCTATAACGGTAAGGTTGAGGCATCCCGGGTGCCGCCCGTATGGCATTCGTGGCTGCACCACACAACCGACGCGGTGCCGACCGACGATTCCGCAACACGCTGGGACTGGCAGACAGACCACGTCCCCAATATGACAGGCACGGCGAATGCGTACCGTCCCCCAGGGCATGTCCTCAAGGGCGGCGCGCGCGATGCGGCCACGGGCGATTACGAACCGTGGCAGCCTTCCTGATCGCTTCCGCCGCTACGTTGGCCGGTACCAGGAATATATTCGCCAAAAATCAGCGCCAAAATTAGGGATAGATGGCAGATGCGTAAAAATCTTATCGAAACCGTGATGGGTGCGGTCGTTCTGACGGTCGCAGGATTCTTTATTTTCTTTGCCTATAGCAAGGCTGGGGTCGGTACCGTCGAGGGCTATGAGATCCAGGCGAAGTTTGATCGCATAGACGGCGTCGGTGCCGGCTCCGATGTTCGGATGAGCGGCATCAAGATCGGCACGGTGACTTCCTCCGTGCTTGACGGGAAAACCTATTTCGCGGTCGTGAAGATGAACATCAGCACTGAAATAAAGGTGCCTGATGACACGTCGATTGCCGTGTCATCCGACGGCTTGCTGGGTGACAAATTCCTGGCACTTTCTCCCGGCGGTTCCGATGACATGCTGCCGCCCGGCGGCGAAATCCTGACGACGCAGGGTTCTGTCGACCTGATGGGCCTGGTCGGCCAGATGATCTTCAGCCAGACAAGCAACGGCGACGAGAAGAAATAGCCCCCGCAGCCACATGTTCCGCAAGATGTTCGTCCAAAACCCGCAAACCCGTTTGTTCCGTCCCGGTCTTGCGTTGAAATGCTTATCCGTCTTTGTCGGGATGCCGTTGGCGGCAGTGCCGGCCATGGCGCAACAGACCGCCGTCCTTCAGGGACTCAACAAAATCACGGCGCGTGTATCGACCATCGAAGCGCCGATTGATCAGGCAGTGCGTTTCGGGACGCTGGATATTACCGTTAAACGCTGCAGCAAACGGCCGCCCGAAGAAACACCGGAATCGACTGCCTATCTCGAAATCCGCGAAAGACGTTCCGGCGAAAGGTCGGTGGATCTATTCGCCGGCTGGATGTTCGCGTCGTCGCCCGCGGTCTCGTCGATGGAGCACCCGGTCTATGATGTCTGGGTGATCGACTGCAAAAAGGCGTCCAGTTCCGACTGAGAGAGTTCAGGATCGAACGTGGCGGAGGTGTCCAGCGCGTCCGACAGTATCTGGCGGTATCCCGCCCGCGGCAGTTCGACGACACCGAACTGGGTCAGGTGGTCGGTGACGAACTGCGTATCCAGTAGCGTATAGCCGCTCTTTATAAGCCGGGCCACCAGGTGAACGAGGGCCACTTTGCTGGCGTCCCGTGCGCGGCTGAACATGCTTTCGCCAAAGAATGCTGCGCCCAGCGATACGCCGTACAGGCCGCCGACAAGCTCGCCGTCCTGCCACGTTTCCACGCAATGTGCCCGGCCAAGTTCGTGCAGGTCGCCGTAGAGCGCGACGATTTCGTCGTTAATCCAGGTGTCGTCGCGATTGGGGCCGGGCGCCGCGCAGGACCGGACGACGTCGGTAAAGACGGTATCGCAACGGACTTCATATAATCCGCTGCGCACGGTGCGGCGCAGACGGCGCGATACGTGGAAGCCGTCCAGCGGGAGAATTCCGCGCTTTTCCGGGTCGATCCAGAAAAGTGTCGGGTCGTCGCGGCGTTCCGCCATCGGAAACAGGCCGACCGCATAGGCGCGTAACAGTATTTCAGGCGTCAGCTTGCTCATTGGCCGCGGAGTATACCGGTCGTTGAGGTGCTTCGTCAGTTGTTCGCGATTTCTTCCGCGACGAAGCGTTCCAGCCAATGGATATCATAATCACCGTTTATGAAATCAGAATTTTCAATAATTTTTGCATGGAGCGGAATCGTGGTTTCTATCCCGCCAATCACGTATTCCTCCAGTGAACGCCGAAGCCGCATCAGGCATTCATTTCGGTCGCGGCCATGCACAATCAGCTTGGCGATCAGGCTGTCGTAATAGGGCGGGATGGTATATCCGGCATACAGGCCTGAATCCACGCGGACCGAAAGCCCGCCCGGCGGGTGATAATCGGTGACAAGGCCCGGTGACGGCACGAAGGTCTCAGGGTGTTCCGCCGTGATCCGGCATTCGATGGCGTGGCCCTGGAACGTGATGTCTTCCTGTGTGAAGGACAGCGGCAAGCCCGATGCGACGCGGATCTGTTCGCGTACCATGTCGATGCCGGTGATCATCTCGGTCACCGGATGTTCGACCTGCAGGCGGGTATTCATCTCGATAAAATAGAACTCGCCATCCTCGAACAGGAACTCGATCGTTCCGGCATTGGCATAGCCGATACGGCGCACGGCATCGGCGGCGATCTTGCCGATCTTTTCGCGCTGCTCGTCGTTCAGGGCAGGGGAGCGGGCTTCTTCGAGTACTTTCTGATGGCGGCGTTGCAGCGAACAGTCGCGCTCACCCATATGCACGGCGCCGCCCTGACCGTCGGCAAAAACCTGGACCTCAATATGGCGCGGTTTTTCGAGGAACTTTTCCATGTAAACGGTATCGTTGCGGAAGCTTGCCTTGGCCTCGGTTCGGGCCATCGTGTAGGCCGCTTCGACCTCGTTGGCGTTCCGCACGATCTGCATGCCACGACCGCCACCGCCGCCCGAGGCCTTGATCAGGACCGGGTAGCCGATCTCATCGGCGGCGCTGCGCGCCTCGCTTTCCGTCTCGACGGCACCGGCAGACCCGGGCACAACCGGCACACCATTTTCCGCGACCGCCTGTTTCGCGGCGACCTTGTCGCCCATCAGGGCGATATGCTCGGCGCTTGGCCCGATAAAGGTGAAGCCATGCTCTTTGAGGATCGATGCGAAACTGGCCTCTTCAGACAGGAAACCATATCCGGGATGCACCGCGTCCGCCCCCGTGATGGTGGCTGCCGACACGATGGCCGGAATATTAAGATAGCTTTCCTTTGCATCCGGCGGGCCCAAACAGACGCTTTCATCCGCGAGACGGACATGCATGGCATCGGCATCCGCGGTCGAATGGACCGCGACCGTCGAGATGCCCATCTCCTTGCAAGCGCGATGGATGCGAAGGGCGATTTCGCCGCGATTTGCGATCAGAACTTTTTCGAACATTTTCTGTGCCGGTCCGGGCCCTAACGGGGCGCTATTCGACCAGAAGGAGTTCTTCGCCGAATTCGACCGGGGTCGAATCTCCGACGAGAATTTGCACGACCCTGCCGCTCGCGGTGGCGCGGATCGGATTATAGGTCTTCATCGCCTCGATCAGCATCACGGTCTGGCCTTCGGTTATGGTGTCGCCGACGCGAATGAATGGCTCCGCACCGGGCTCGGGAGATGCGAACACCGTGCCCACCATCGGTGACAGGACCGGCGTCCCTTTTCGTTGTGCAGGTGCGTCGCCGGCATCGGGCGCTTTCGATGTTGCGGCAGACGCCGCCGCGCCGACGGATACCACCGCTGCACCCCCGATCTGGCGGGCGACCCGGATCCTGCGGCCGGTGCTCTCATATTCGATCTCGCTCAGACCGGTTTCATCGAGCAATTCGGCAAGCTTGCGGACGAGATCGGGGTCAACGTCGAATTTGTTAGCCATCAGGCGTCCTTGTTGGATGCGGTCAGTTCGACCATTGCATCGATTGCCAGCAGGTATCCGTGCGCGCCAAAACCGGAAATAATCCCGGTCGCGCCTGCGGACACGTAGGAGTGCTGCCGGAAACTTTCCCGGCGGAAGATGTTTGAAATATGGATCTCCACGACCGGAAGCTCGGTCAGAACCAGGGCATCGAGAATGGCGACCGACGTGTGCGTGAATGCCGCCGGGTTGATAATAATTCCGTCGGCTGTACCGCGTGCCTGCTGGATCCAGTCGATCAGGTCGGATTCGCTGTTGCTTTGGCGGAAATCCAGCGCGACGCCTGCAGTGGCCGCATGTGAGTCGCAATCCGCCCGGATGTCGTCAAGACTCTTGCTGCCATAGATTTCCGGCTCGCGGACCCCGAGCATATTCAGGTTGGGGCCGTTCAGAACCAGTATTCGGATGAGGTCGGACAAATGATCTCTCTGATAACGGACAGTGATGCTTTAGCCATACCCTATCACGAATCGATTGCGCAATGGCCCCGAAAGACCAGAATTCAGCGCTGTCAGGGGCTTTGATTCGCCATCGGCGGACCGGGCGCCGGGATGCAGGCAACACCGGTGCCCTGTGCGCCGATTGCCCGCGAACTGGCGTCCTCTGGGGTCATCCACAATTTTACAGGAAATTAACCTCAATATTGCACGATCCGGTGCATGGACACGCAAAGTACATCTACTCCGCCCGTTGAGGCGCCTGAGGGCATGGAGCGCCGGATGGTGCTCCGGCTTCTTACACACTGGCGGGACTGGCGCGGCGACGCAGACTATCCTTCTTTCGCCCAGGTTGATCCCGCGCGAATGGCCGAAATCTGGAATTTCAGCTTCGTTCTCGATATTGTCGGGCGCGGAGAGAACCCCTCGTCCGCACGGTCGGCAGCGAGTTCCAGAAATATCTGCCTCCGGCCGTCCGCGACTGCGTGCTGTCCGATGTGCCTGCCGGATCGCTGATCGAGCATGCGGCATCCTATTATCATGAAATTATCGACCGTGGCGTACCCATCTCCCGCGGCGGCGAATTTGTCAAATATGACGGCATGAAGGTGCTTTATTGCAGCATCATCCTGCCGATGAGCGACGATGGCACATCTGTTTCAGGACTTTTCGGCGCGGCGAACTGCCGCGAAGTTCCGAACGGTTAGGTCCGAATTCAGGACGCCGGAGAACGCCATGTCTGATATGAAAGCATTCGAAATGCACACTTACCAGAGCGGTGAATGGAAGATCGATTCCGTCTTTGACGATCGCGATCTTGCCATGTTCGAAGCGCAGCGCATGGACGAGCGAGGCCACTATACCAGTATTCGCGTCGTCGAAGAGATTCGCGTCGAATCCACGCAGGAAACAAAAACCCGCACGATTTTCCAGGGCAGCAAGATCGCCGCAGCCAATGCCGAGCAGCTGCGTAAATCCAAGGAAAACCGCCAGAATAAGGGTAAGGCCCTCCAAAACCGCAAGAGTACCGATGTTCAGCGCAAAAGGGTCGCACGGAAGCGGAAGATCAAGAAGAAGGCCAGTCCGGTTCGCCTGATCCTGATCATGATCCTGATCCTGATCCTGATCGCGGTTGCCGCCGGTGGTGCGATGTACGGTCTTATGTTCCTTCAGGGCGGCCTCTGAGCCCGAAAAATCCCTTTGCTTTGACTGCCCGACGGGTCTAAACCCGCCGCCATGACACAGAAAATCAGAAAATTCCTGGAAGAACGCCGGCCGGAAACACCGTGTCTTGTCGTCGATCTGGATGTTGTGGCCAGAAATTATCACGATTTCGCGCGGGCGCTGCCACAGGCCGACATTTTCTATGCGGTCAAGGCAAACCCGGCCAAGGAAGTTCTGACCACGCTGTTGCCGCTCGGCGCGTATTTCGATAGCGCGAGCATCTACGAGATCGAAACCTGTCTCGATATCGGGGCCTCACCCGACCGGATTGCCTATGGCAACACGATCAAGAAGGCACGCGATATCGCCCAGGCGTTCGAGCATGGTATCAGGCTGTTTGCTTTTGACAGTCTGGCCGAACTGGCGAAACTTAAAACGCATGCCCCCGGCGCGAGCGTCTTTTGCCGCATCTTTATGGACGGTGCCGGCGCGGACTGGCCGCTATCCCGCAAGTTCGGGTGCGAGCCGGACCTCGCGATCGAACTCTTGTGCCAGGCGGCGGAAGACGGCCTTCATCCTGCGGGCGTGTCGTTTCATGTGGGCTCGCAACAGCGCCGGCTTGGGCAGTGGGACGTCGCGCTCGAACGCGCCGCGATGGTATTTTCCGAACTGGGCGCGCGCGGAATCGAGCTTGAACTCATGAATATAGGGGGCGGCTTCCCGGCAAATTACCGGCAGGAAATCGAGCCAGTGGAAAACTACGGCGAGGCAATCCGGGCATCCGTTGTGAAACATTTTGGTAACCGCCCGCCACGCATCATCGCAGAGCCCGGGCGCAGCATCGCCGGAGATGCGGGAATACTGCAGACCGAGATCGTGCTGGTCGCCGAGAAATCGCGCGAACCGGACCGACGCTGGGTGTTTCTCGATGTCGGCAAGTTCGGTGGACTGCCTGAAACATTCGAGGAAGCAATTCAGTACCGCATCACGACGCCGCATGACGGCGGGCCGACCGGGCCGGTGGTGCTTGCCGGGCCGACCTGTGACGAGGTTGATGTGCTCTACGATGCGGCGGGCTATTCGTTGCCACTCGCGCTGACCGACGGCGACAAGATCGAAATTCTGAGCACCGGCGCCTATACGGCGACCTATGCATCTGTCGGATTCAACGGCTTCCCACCGCTGAGCGAATACTACATCTGAATTCGGCGTCTAAATCGGTTGAAAAACTGGATCGGTCGTTGCCAAGACCGTAAACTGCCCCGACATATTCAGAGGAATCGACATGAAGTTATTTGGTTTTTCGCGCTCATCCGCCGCCTTCCGGGTCCGGATTGCTCTCAACCTGAAAGGGATCGCGTGGGAGCATATCAATGTCAGCTTGCCCGACGGCGATCAGTTCGGGAGCGACTACGCCAAGGTCAATCCGCAGGGGCGGGTCCCGACCCTGATCGACGGCGATAACACGCTGATTCAGTCGATGGCGATCCTTGAATATCTTGAAGAGACACATCCCGAACCGGCCTTCCTGCCGGCCGGCCCCGCTGCCCGGGCACGGGTGCGCGGTCTTGCCGATATTATCGCCTGCGATATCCATCCGCTGAACAACCTAGCGATTCTCAAATTTCTGGCCAACGAAATGGGCGCCGACAAGGATGCCGTGAACGTCACCTGGTATCAGCACTGGATCTATGAAGGGTTCAATGCGCTCGAAGCCCTCTTGGCGACTGACAGCGCGACCGGCACGTTCAGCCATGGCGACACCCCCGGTCTGGTCGATATCTGCATTGTGCCGCAGGTGTTTAATGCCCAGCGCCTGGAATGTGACATGACCCGCTATCCGACGATCATGCGCATCTTCGATGCGTGCATGAAGCTTGATGCGTTCGATTCCGCACAGCCATCGAAACAGCCGGATTAGGAAGCGCCTGCGGTAGGCTGTGATTGTCTATATCGATGATTGAGCAGCCGGTATGATGACCGGACCGCTTTTCCCACGGACCTATCGCATGATGTTCGGCGTGCGGGTATTCATGCTCGCAATTGCAGTCCTAATTATGGGAGTCGGCGTTAAAGGTCTGCATTTCCAGCTGGAATTCTCACCGCTCGACGCAGTCGATTTACTCTTCTTCGGGGTGGTCGCTGCGGGAGGTGTGTTCCTGGCGCATCGCTCGTTGTTCCCGCCGGAGATAACCCTGGCCCGAAATTCGATCGAATTGCGTACGACGATTGCTCGCCGGGAACTCTTCAAATATGAGATTGCGGGCTACAGGCTGAAAGAGCGCTTTTTCGACAACGCGACGATCACGCTGGTCCCTTCAGAATCGCGCGACAAAGCGATCAAAATCTCAAGATATATGCAGCGAGAGCATTTCTTCGAAGAGTGGTTGCTGTCATTGCGTGCTCTGAATGACGCCGGCGAAGAACGGTCACAGACAAACATATCTCGGGACTTAGGCCGGGGCCCCGATATCGAAGAAAACGCGGTCCCGAATTCATGGGCCGGTGGTGCCGCAATGGCGCTGAATATCGCTGGGGCGTTTTTCGTGGTGTTTGGGGTTTTTCTTCCCAATCCCTCAGACGCGCTTATTATTATTCTTGCCGCTGCGCCGATACTCGCCGTGATGATGATGATCGTATGGCCGGCCAATTTTCGGTTGGACATCATAGGCGACGGGACCCGCCATACATTGTTCTATCTTTTCATTCTGCCTGGCATTGCCCTCGCCTGGCGCGCTGATGCGGATATGCAGCTTTCAGGTTCGGGGATGCCGGCCGCCGCGGCCGCTGCTATTGCGCTGCTAATCGCGGTGATTTCTCGCGTCGCCTATCGCAGATCGTCCGGGGCCGTCTTCGGGGTCGCGGTTCTGTTCGTCTTGATGCTTCCCTATGGGTTCGGTCTGACCCTGATGAACAATTCCAGATTCGATACATCTGAGGCGCAGGTTTTCCCGGTAACCGTTCAGGACAAACGCTACACTCCTGGGTCGCGGCATTCATCAGCCACATATTGGGTGCCACTCTCCGGTTGTATCGTGGCGCTTTGCACATGCCGTATTACACGCTGCACCGGTCGCGTAGACCCAACCCGGGTTTGACTTAGCAAGAACGGATCACGGAACTGGATGCCGGGGTGGCGGCATATGGTAAGCGTGAATATCAGACGGCCCTGAAGTTGCTTCGGAAACCGCTTGAGAATGGAGATGCTGAGGCGCCGTTTTTCGTCGAGGTGCTTTATTGGGAGGGAAGGGGCGTGGTTCGGGATACCGCCGCCGCAATGCGGCTGTGTCGTCTCGCGGCAGACCAAGGGTATCCCCGTGCGATAAGTGCCGTCGGATACGCCTATGACCACGGCATCGGTGTGCCGCAGGACATCGACAAGGCGATCAGCTGGTATCGCAACGCGGTTGCGGTAAACGACCCGGGCGCCCTCAACAATCTTGCCATCCTCTATGCCGAAGGACGTGGCGTCGACCGAGATCACGATCACGCGCGCCGCCTGTGGCTTATGGCAGTGGAGTACAGCTATGGGCCGGCAATGAATCAACTGGGGCTCATGTACGCGAACGGTACCGGCGTCGCCCGGAATATGCGGAGCGCTTTGGCGTGGTGGGATCGATCTCGCAGCCTCGGCGATCTGGACGCCGCCTGGTATCTCGGTCGTCATCTAACTCGCGCGCGCGGCCGCTGAAGAAATTGCCGAAGGCCTGCCAACGGTGTGTTAATCCGCGCAAGCCGGTAACGGTGATGCGGCATTCGCCCTCAGCCTTCTGTATCTTGACGGTCGAGGGGTGACGAGAAATACAGTCGAAGGGCTAGAAAGGCTGGATCGGGCCAGCGAGCTGGATCATCCGCCGGCCATGCTGCAACGCAGAGGCCTTCATGCCCGGGACGGGCAACCGGCGGCGGCAGTTCGGCTCTACTGGATGGCAGCCGAAAAGGGGTATGCCCGGGCGCAGGCTTACCTCGGATGTCATTTTGCCGACGGGAACGGTGTTGCACCTAACCTGGCCGAAGCGGTGAAATGGTATGAACGCAGGGGGATGCCATGGGCCAGCGAATGCTCGCCTAAACGTATGATGCCGGGCTGGGGCTCGATAAAAACCCGCAGGAGGCCGCCCGCTTGTATCGTCTTGCCGCAGGGCAGGGCTCGGCAGAAAACTTGGCCTACAAGCTGTTATACGGGCTTGGAATTCCTCAGGACCGGGCAGATGGCCATAAATGGGTCAGGATGGCGGCGGAACGCGGAAGCCGATCTCGATGAATAATCTCGCGAGTATGCTCGACCGGGGCGAATTCGTTGGCCGTGATGTAACGGCGGCACTCGAATTATACCGCCGGACTGCCACGCATGGTCAGGCAAACGCGGCGCATAGTCTCGCGACGCACTACTTTACCGGTCGCAGCATCGAGCGCGATATTGCCGAAGCAAACTACTGGATGCTGATTGCGGAGATACACTACAGCGCGGCGGAACGCCCGGCACTCGGCCGTCTAAAACGAGCTCTTATGGAGGTTCTGCCAAAGTCAGGCGTCGACCGTGTCGAAATCGAGCAGCGTGCCGCACGGTTCCAGCCGACGCCAATGCCAGTTGACGAATTGCCTCCGGCCAAACCTTACAAGACGGCGGGAAAGCGTTAGACGGGAATGACTATTTCTTTGTCGCCCGCGCTTCGGCGACGATGCCGCGCAGCGATTCCAGGTCACGGCCGCCACGCAGTAATGTATCGCCGATGACGAAGGACGGCGTGCCGTTGAGCTTCAGCTTTTCCGCAAGCGCGTAATTGTTGCGCAGGATGGCATCGGTCTCGGACGAACGCATGTCCCGGGCGAGCTTTGCTGTTTCTATGCCCACGGATTTCGCCATGGCCATGATTGCGGTTTCGCTAAACGAGGAATTCGCTTTCATCATGACCTTATGCAAGGACAGATATTTTCCCTGTTTGCGTGCCGCGATCGCTGCACGCGACGCCACGACGGAATTTGGCCCGAGGATCGGCCATTCCTTGTACACCCGTCGGATATTGCCATCGGACTTCTGGAGCGTATCGATGATTGGGCTAATACGTTTGCAGACACCGCAGCGGTAATCGAAAAATTCCACCACGGTAACATCGCCGTCTGGATTACCGTCGACGGGTGATTCCGGGTTGTTGAGCAGCGCGGTTCGGTTGGCGTCGAGCATCTGGCGGTCTGCGGCCGTTTCCGCCAGTTTTTTGCGGTTTTGAAGAACCTGAATCGCTTGTGTGATGATTTCCGGATTTTCAAGAATGTAATCGCGCACGATCTTTTCGATTGCTGCTTTGTCGGTGGCCGCGGTCGGGTTGATGTCCTGGGCGGCGGCCAATCTGGGCAGCCCGGCGAAAAGTGTCGTGAGAGCGAGTGCACTCGCGACGGGGATCATGCGGAGGCGGCGGCGGAAAGCGTTGTTCATGGCAAATTTCTCAATGGATTGAACCTGCGGTGGGGCCGGACACTAAGCCTGATTATATCATCTGAAAGTACCCACCGGTATTAATGTGCCGCTCATTTTACCTTGAGAGGGGCGGTTACCGGGGAAGACAACTCAGCGGTTGTTCTGTTTCCGGCGCGCCCGATCGGCGGTATTGGCGATGTCCTGCGCGCGCAGCCAGCTCGGAGAGTTTTCTTTCAGCAGACGCTGGGCCTTTTTCGCCTGTCCTGCCGCGTCAAGATTGCGCCCAAGCAACAGGTTGTGCTCAGCAAGCGCCAGTGCCGCCATGCCGAGGTCCCCGTTACGGCCATAGGCGGTCGCGGCGAGACGCCATGACAACGGCATATTACGGTCGTACCGGATCGCCTGTTGCAGGTTTCTCAGCGCGACGGGCACCATGTCAGGTCGGTTAAGTTCGACCTGCGCATGGGCAAGTCCAACCCGAAGGAGCGGCTGGTTGGGCTGCAGGTCGACGGCCTTCTGATAGGACGGTAATGCCTCTTTTATTCTGCCGTTTTCAAAAAGGATCTGGCCCTTCAGCTCATGAAAATAAGCGTCGTCCGGCGCGTCGCTGATCAGGCCATCGATAATCGGCAGGGCCTGCGCGATGCGGGCGTCGCGGTAATAGGCGACCGTCCGGGCGTATCGGGCCATCACTGAAGGGTCGTCCGCCTTGAATTCGAATAGTGTCTGTGACGGCGGGTTGATGAAACCCTTGAGCTTCGCGACCATCCGGTCGTGCATTGCTTGCAAGATTGTCGGCAGTTTTTTATCCGAATAGGGCGACTTGGCGACGTGGTTGCGGACAAACCCGATCCGGTTCTGGGTGAGCGGATGGGTCACCACGTAGTCGTCCTGCCGGGCACGAACCAGGAGCTCCTGGTCCTGAAGAAGCTCGAAAAACTCCAACAGCCCGCGCGCCGATGTCTGCGTCTGATCGAGGAGGTTTACGGCAACCTGATCCGCCGATTGTTCCTGGATCCGGCTGAATTTCAGCAGGTTTTTGATCGCGACCCCGGTACCGGCCGCCGATCCTGCGGCGGCGACACCGCCGTCTTTCGCCAGAACACCGAGCGCGAGGCCGATAACCTGGCCGATCAGCGCCTGAGACCGGGCATCGTCGAGCGCGCCTTCCAGACGGGCAAGGTGACCGCCGGTAATATGGCCGATTTCATGCGCCAGAACGCCGATGACCTGCCCGGGCCGTTCGGCGGACATCAACAGCCCGCTGGTGATGAAAATACGCTGACCACGAGCCACAAAAGCATTAAGCGCCTTGTCGTTGACGATGTGAAGGCCTAAATCCCGCTGTTCGATTCCAGCGGCGCGCAAAAGTGGCGAAGCATAAGTCCGAATGGTATATTCGATTTCCGCATCGCGGATTCCGGCGGCCCGCGCAGGGGCGGATGCCAACGAGACAGACAGCGATACAATCGCGATGACAGCAACGATGGCTGACATGGAGGAAATTTTAGTGCGCAAGAGCCCAACTTTCATCCGTATACCTATAAGTAGGTGGCGACCCCGTCTCCGTCAATTGATCACCGTGCTCGGTGCGGGATTCATTTGCGTCGCCTGCGGCAGTGACGCCCCGCCTAAAGGCCAGGTAGGATTTGTCGAGAACAATTTTGGCGGCGTGGTGTCGGATGAGCCCCGTTCGGCTCTTATCGGTCGCGATATCCTCTCGGCCGGCGGAAATGCCGCCGATGCCGCCGTCGCGACCTATTTCGCCCTATCGGTCACCTATCCCGGCGCGGCGACACTCGGTGGTGGCGGAATGTGTGTGATCTATAAGGGCCAAGAGGAAACCGTCGAGGCGATAGATTTCCGCCCCGCTCTGTTTACTGCGGGTAATCGCGCGGTCATGATCCCAGGCGCGGTTCGCGGGATGTTCGCGCTGCATGCGCGATACGGGCGGCTCAAGTGGGAAGCGCTGCTGCTCCCGGCGGAGCGTCTTGCACGCTTCGGCAACCCGACACCGCGGGCCTTCGCCAGACAGATCGCCGGGCTGCCGGAAGCGGCTTTTGCCGATGCCGGTTTTCGGCGAATTTTTGCGCCGGGCGGCAAGCTCGCAGTCGAGGGCGAGATGCTGCGCCAGGAGGAACTTTCGGCGACGCTTGCAGGTATTCGCCTGCGCGGGCCGGGAGGGTTCTATTCGGGCGACCTTGCCGGGATACTCGCGAAGGACCTGGGAAACATGGCGGGTATAAAAGTGCCGGCTGATGCGTTCCGGGCCTACCGGCCGAAATGGCTGAAAACTGAAATCGTCGATGTCGGCAAGAATGAGCTTCACCTGCCCGCCGGACCTGACGGACAGCGTGCCGCGGCAATCTGGCGTGCACTTGCCGATGATCGTTCGCCGCCGGCGCAGCCGGCTCAGGCGTCATTCGACAGTGCCGGCTTTGTCGCCACCGACCTTAACGGCGGCGCGGTCTCCTGTGTTGTCAGCGCCAACGGCACCGTCGGTGCGGCGCGGATTATCGGCCATAGCGGTATAATCGCGGCAGCACCGCCGCGCGGAGATGGCTTTCCCGGATTGCCGGTTGTTCTGATCAACAAGCCGCTGAAGGATGCGCGCGGTGTCGCGGCCGGTTCCGGCGGAGCGGCCGGTATTCTGCGGGTCCTGCGCACCCTGGCCCCGACGTTTGGCGGCGACAGTACGCTCGATCAGGCGCTCGCCGCCCTGCTGGGCGGAGACGGTGCGAAAGGTCGGGCCAACGCAATCCACTGTCCGCAGGGTTCGCGCGAGGAGCCAGAGCTATGCCGCTTCGGGACGGACCCGGCGGGGCATGGCCTCGCCATCAGCGCCGCGTTCTGAAGATGGCGCTCAAGCGCTCCGCTCGCGGTCAGGTGCCGCCGTTTATTGTGATGGATGTTCTGTCCGAGGCCAACCGGCGTGAGGCGGCGGGCGAGGACGTGCTGCATCTCGAGGTTGGTCAACCGTCCACCGGTGCGCCGTCGGGCGTGATCGAGGCCGCACAGGCCGCCCTTGCCAGTGACAAGCTCGGTTACACCGAAGCGCTTGGGATTGATCTACTACGTGAGAGGATTGCGCGGTATTACGGCGAGACCCACGATATAGATCTTGCTGCTGACCGCGTGGCGGTAACCACCGGCTCGTCCGGCGGGTTCATGTTGGCGTTTTTGGCGGCGTTCGATGTCGGAGACCGGGTAGCACTTGCAGACCCGGGCTATCCCGCCTACCGAAATATCCTGGCGGCTCTCGGGATCGAGCCGGTCCCGATTTCGACCACGCTGGCGGACCGCTATCAGCCGACCCCCGCACTGCTGGAGAGGGTTGCCGCCGAGACCGGTGCGATTGACGGACTGATCGTCGCCAGCCCCGCCAACCCGACGGGGACGATGCTGTCGGCCGCCGAGATGGAAGCCCTGACAGACTATTGTGATGCGCACGGTATCCGTCTGATCTCGGACGAGATCTATCACGGCATCACCTATGAAGGTGCCGGCGAAACGGCGCTCAGCTTTACCGACAACGCGTTCGTCGTGAACAGTTTCTCGAAATACTATTCCATGACGGGGTGGCGCATCGGCTGGATGGTGGTTCCCGAAGACGTGCATCGCTCGGTCGAATGTCTGGCGCAGAATATGTTTATTTCCGTCCCGGCGCTGTCGCAGCGTGCTGCCTGTGCGGCTTTCGACTGCTTGGAAGAACTGGATGTGAACGTCGCGCGATACGCGGCGAACCGCGCGTTGCTGCTGCGGGAACTGCCGAAAGCAGGCCTCGACCGTCTCGCGCCCGCGGACGGGGCGTTTTATATCTATGCCGAGGTCGGCCACCTGACCAATGACAGCGAGGCGTTTTGCCGCCGGATACTGGACGAAACCGGCGTGGCACTCGCGCCCGGAACAGATTTTGACCGGGAGCGCGGGCGCGCGACCATTCGGATTTCGTTCGCCCGCGATACACCGACCATGGCGGATGCCGCCCGGCGCCTTCAGAGCTGGTTGCCCGGCCCGAAATGAACACGCGAATTAAACAGATAAAAAGGGGGCGCCCCGTGAGGCGCCCCGATTAATCCGTCCGCACTATTGTGCTATTCGACGATCTTCTGCCACCAGCCTTTGCGCCGCGGCTTGCTGGCAGCAGCCGCGGCCTCAGGCACATCGGCCGGGACGTCTGCTGGTGTGCTGTCTTTAGCGACATCGTCAGTGGCCGTACTTTTGGCCTTCCGTTTGTTGCCGCCAGTGTCCGTGCCATTTGTGTCTGCGCCATTGGTCTCCGCAGCCTCCAGCGTTTCCGCAGCAGAGGCATCAGTTTCCGTCTTAGACGGTTTGGTCTCTTCCGCATCAGGTGTTTCGCGGATTTCGATTTCTATCGCTTCGGGGGCTGCTGTTTCCCGAGGTTCCGAGGCATCGGATCCGGTATCGGCGGCGCCATCACCGGTGGCGTCACCAGAAGACCCACCAGAAGCATCCGTCGCTTCTCCATCGGCACTCCGATTGCGGCGGCGACCGCCGCGGCGTCCCCGGCGGCGGCGGCGTGCAGGTTTTTCCTCGCCATCGCTCTCGCCGTCGGCAGCGTCTCCGTCCACCGTACCGGTGCCGGTGCCGGCATCTGCGTCGGCAGCCACAGCATCGGCAGCCTCGGCGTCGGGCTGTTCAGATCCTTCACTGGCGTTGCCTGCTTCGGCTTTGGCATCATCGGTTTTGTCGTCGTCACTCTTGTTATCGTCACCCTGGGGGCGCCGGCGTCCGCGCCGGCGACGCGCGCGCTTCGGCTTCTCTTCGCCTTCACCCGACGGTGCGCTTTCAGTGACTTCGGCGTCAGCGTCGGCAGCTGCGGCAGCTGCGGCTGCGGCATCTGCTGCGTCGGCAGCGTCTTCTTCCGCCGTATTGGCAATGTCCGTCGATGTGCCGCGTGCCGGCTGGCCGGCAGTCGGTTCGGGACGACCCTTGACCCGCTCAATATCGATATCGGGCGGGATGACGGAATTGTCGCCTTCAAGAATTACCTGGAAACCGTAACGGGCTTCCAGATCGACCAGCGTGGAGCGTTTCTGGTTGAGGATATACAGCGCAACTTCGGTCGGCACCTTGACCGTGATCTCGCTGGTCCGCATGCGGATGCCTTCTTCTTCGATCGCCCGCAACACGCGCATGGCCATCGATTCCGTTGACAGTATCGTGCCGGTCCCGCGGCAATGCGGGCAGATCTGGGAGCTGGTCTCCAATAGGCTCGGCCGCAAACGCTGGCGCGACAGTTCAAGCAGGCCGAAATTACTGATCCGTCCGATCTGCAGACGCGCGCGGTCGGTCTTCATTGCTTCGCGCAGGCGGCCTTCGACCTTGCGAACGTTCCGACCGTCTTCCATGTCGATAAAATCAATCACGATCAGACCTGCGAGATCGCGCAGACGCAACTGCCGACCGACTTCCTCAGCCGCTTCGATGTTCGTCTTGAGCGCGGTTTCTTCGATGTTGCGCTCTTTGGTCGATTTGCCGGAGTTTACGTCGATCGCGACCAGCGCTTCGGTTGGGTTGATGACGATATAGCCGCCGGATTTAAGCTGGACCTCCGGGTTGTGCATCGCGTCGAGTTGCTGCTCGATCTGAAAGCGCTGATAGAGCGGGATTGTGTCGTCGCGGTATTGCTGAACCCGTTTGGCATGGCTCGGCATCATCAGGCGCATGAAGCGCTTGGCGGTCTGATAGGTCTCGGTGCCCTCGACCTGAATTTCCTCGATTTCTTTACTGTAGACGTCGCGGATGGCGCGCTTGATGATATCGCCTTCTTCATAGACCATCGCCGGCGCGCTCGATTCAAGCGTCTTATCGCGCACCTCATCCCAGGTCCGGATAAGATATTCGAAATCGCGTTTTATTTCGGCCTTGTTCCGTTCAAGCCCGGCCGTCCGGATGATGACCCCCATGCCCTGCGGCATATCGAGGGAGTTCAGCGTGTCGCGCAGCTTGCGACGTTCCTTGGAGACCGTGATCTTGCGCGAAATCCCACCGCCACGCGACGAGTTCGGCATCAGCACGCAATAGCGCCCGGCGAGGGAGATGTAGGTCGTAAGCGCTGCGCCTTTGTTGCCGCGCTCTTCCTTGACCACCTGTACCAGCAGGATCTGGCGCCGCTTGATGACTTCCTGGATCTTGTAGCGGCGCATGGAGCGTGTGCGGCGCGAGGATGACTTCTCGGCGGCTTCCAGTGCTTCCTCGACATCGGGGTCGGCAGCGACAGGGCCGGGGTCAGAGACGTCGCCCGATTCTTCGCCGTTTTCGTCGGAAGCAGCAAATTCTTTGCCCCCGTCTTCATCGCC
>CAJIYX010000105.1 GCA_905181725.1 Alphaproteobacteria bacterium UBA830 | reverse complement strand
ATGAAGCCGAGGGCAAGCCCGGTCGCAACGATGGGGGCCTGCGCGAAATAGGCGAGCATGAAAGCGCCCGGCGAGCCCGTTGTCACCGAAAGATGCAACAGGGCTGCGATGACGCCCGCGCCCAACGGGATGAGCTGTGCGCGCTGCATACACTAACTTTCCGCCGGCGACGCAGCGATCTGTGACCGGCCGGTCCGCCGGCACCGGTCTGTTGATAATAAGTGGCTAGTTAATAAGAAACGGCAGTAAAGCAAGATTGCGCGCCCGCTTGATGGCGGTAGCAAGCTCGCGTTGTTTCTTGGCAGACACAGCGGTAATCCGGCTCGGCACGATCTTGCCGCGTTCGGACGTGAAACGCTGCAGCAGCTTGACGTTCTTATAATCGATCTTCGGGGCGTTATCTCCGGAGAACGGGCAGCTCTTGGGCCGCCGGAAAAAGGGGCGCCGGCTCATTCTTTGGTATCCTTATCATCTGCTGCGGGCGCGCTTTCTTCTGAAGCGGCAGGCGCTTCAGCAGCGGCAGCTGCGGGGGCTTCGACAGCCTCGGGGGCAGCCGCGGTGGCTTCGGGAGCTGCAGGAGCAGCGGAAGCCGCGGTCTCTGTTTTCGGGCGGTCGCGGCCACGATCGCGGTCACGATCCCGGTCGTCGCGGCTGCTTTTGCTCTGCATCATCACCGACGGCTCTTCTTCATGCTCGTCGACACGGACGCTCATATACCGCAGCACGTCTTCGTGCAGACGCATATTGCGTTCCATCTCGGTCAGCGCTGCCGCCGGGCAGTCGATGTTCAACAGCGAATAATGGCCCTTCCGGTTCTTTTTGATCCGGTAGGCGAGGGATTTAAGTCCCCAGTATTCGTCTTTCGTGACCTTGCCGCCGTTTTCCTCGAGGATTTTTGTCATAACCGCCGTGAGGGTTTCGACCTGGGTCGCGGAAATGTCTGGGCGTGCGATGTACACGCTTTCGTATAAAGGCACCGTTGTTACTCCTGGTTAGCGTCTGGTTAGCGTCCGGCCCACGGATGTCGATGACACCGCGTCCGATCCGCCGCTCTGTAGCCAGGATTCGGACACTAAAAGCGCCGAATCCGAATAATTATCGCCATAAAATTGCGCGCCGAAGCACGAGGCGCCGGAATATACACATTTAACCGGGCCGTGCAAGCGATCCCGGCGTGATTCGCGCGACTATCTTGACTCACCTTAATCACCCTATATGACTGCGGCGGGTCGCTAGAAATAGGCGAAAAACGACGGGGAAGTTATATGACGCGCGCATTTGTGTTTCCAGGCCAAGGCTCTCAGGCCGTTGGCATGGGCCAGGAACTTATTGCCACGTTTCCGGCTGCACGGGAAACCCTTGAAGAAATTGACGATGCGCTCGGCCAGAATCTGTCGAAGCTGATTGCCCAAGGGCCGGCGGATGAACTGCAGTTGACCGAGAACGCGCAGCCCGCGCTGATGGCGCTCAGCATGGCGGTTCTTCGTGTGCTGGAGACCGAAGGTGGTGTCGATCTTTCCAAGAGCTGTGCCTTTGTCGCCGGCCATTCGCTTGGCGAATATTCAGCGCTCGCCGCGGCCCGGACGTTCGGTCTTGCCGATACGGCCCGATTGCTGAAGGTTCGCGGCCAGGCCATGCAAAAGGCGGTTCCCGTCGGTCAGGGGGGAATGGCAGCACTGCTCGGTGCCGATATGGACGTTGCGCAGGAGATCGCCGACGCCGCGGCCCAGGGCGAGGTCTGTTCGACGGCCAATGACAACGCGCCTGGCCAGATTGTGCTGTCCGGCGCAATGACGGCGATCGACCGCGCTATCGAGATCGCTGCCGAAAAAGGCGTTAAGCGCTGCATAAAGCTGCCGGTCAGCGCCCCGTTTCACTGCGCGATGATGGCGCCGGCGGCGGATGTCATGGAAAAATCGCTTGGCGATGTCGATGTGGTGCGCCCGCTGGTGCCGGTGATGGCCAACGTGACGGCGGCACCGGCGGAGAACCCGGACGATATCCGGCGCCTGCTGGTCGAACAGGTAACGGCGCTTGTGCGCTGGCGCGAGAGCGTGCTGGCGATGCGCGATGCCGGCGTCGATACGCTGATCGAACTGGGCGCTGGCAAGGTGCTGACCGGGCTGACCAAACGAATAGACCGAGACATTACCGGAACGAGCGTTGAGACGCCCGCGGATGTCGAAGCCGTCCTTAAAACGTTCTAATACGATCTAACAGGTGGGAGATCCGAATATGTTCGCACTGGCTGGTAAAAAAGCTCTGGTGACCGGCGCGTCCGGCGGGATCGGCGGCGCTATCGCACGAATGTTGCATGGGCAGGGGGCAACGGTCGCATTGGCCGGCCGTAACCGTAACGTTCTTGACGCGCTCGCGGCAGAGGTGGGCGATCGTAGTCATGTCATCGTCGGCGATCTCGGCGACACGGAATCGTCCGACGCGATGCTGTCCGCAGCATCGGACGCGATGGACGGCATCGATGTACTGGTCAACAATGCCGGGCTGACGCGCGACAATCTCGCCATGCGCATGAAAGATGACGACTGGCAGGCGGTAATAGACGTCAACCTCACGGCTACGTTTCGGATGTCCCGCGCGGTGATGCGCGGCATGATGAAGGCGCGCTGGGGACGCATCATAAATGTCACGTCGATTGTAGGTGTTACCGGTAACCCAGGGCAGGCCAATTACGCGGCGTCCAAGGCCGGCATAATCGGTATGTCGAAGTCGCTTGCCGGTGAAGTTGCCACGCGGGGGATCACCGTGAACTGCATCGCGCCGGGCTTTATCGCGACCGCGATGACCGAATCACTCGGTGACGATCAGAAAGAGAAGCTCGTTGGTGCCGTTCCCGCGGGACGCCTCGGAACGCCGGAAGACGTGGCCGCTTGCGCGGTATTTCTGGCATCGGACGAAGCCGCATACGTTACGGGGCAAACCTTGCATGTAAATGGCGGAATGGCCATGATATAGAGCGCTGGGGCAGTCAGTCCCAATCAGTCGCAGGCCCGGAAAACATGTGGCGAAAGCATGAAAACCGGGTTAGGAGATAACGAACCCAAAAGGTCGGCCCGCCGTTCACTCGGACGCCGGTTAATTCCAAGGAAAATAGAATGAGCGATACCGCAGACCGCGTCAAAAAGATCGTTGTCGAACATCTCGGTGTTGATGAAGGCAAAGTTACCGACAATGCCAGCTTCATTGACGATCTCGGGGCGGATAGTCTCGACACGGTCGAACTGGTTATGGCATTCGAAGAGGAATTCGGTTGCGAGATTCCCGACGATGACGCCGAAAAAATCCTGACCGTTAAAGACGCGATCGGCTTTATCGACGAGAACGCCGGCTGATCTCCGGGTTCCTGGCACAGTCTCTGATCTGCGCCGGAATTACCGCACGGCAAGCTTGAAAGCGTGGATATGGAATTTAGACGTGTTGTCGTAACCGGCATCGGTGCAGTCACCCCTTTGGGTGCCGGTGTCGATAATATCTGGGGACGAATCCTGAATGGTGAGTCCGGTGCAGGTCGAATCGAGGGCTTCGATGTTTCTGACCTGGCGGTTAAAATCGCCTGTGAGGTTCCCCTCGGCGACCGCGAAAGCGGCGGGTTTAACGCGGATGATCATGTTTCGCCCAAAGACCAGCGAAAGATGGATCGTTTTATTCTCTACGGGGTCGGCGCGGCTGACGAAGCGATTGCCGATGCCGGCTGGACGCCCGATAGCGACGAAGAATCGGAACGGACCGGCGTGATGATCGGTTCCGGTATCGGCGGTCTAGAAACCATCGCCGAAGCGGCGATGGTGCTTCGGGACAAGGGCCCGCGGCGCGTCTCGCCGTTCTTTATCCCGTCCAGCCTGATCAACCTGGCGTCGGGGCAGGTATCCATTAAATATGGATATAAGGGTCCCAATCATGCGCCGGTCACCGCGTGCTCCACCGGAGCGCATGCGATCGGCGATGCATCGCGGCTTATCGGGTTCGGCGATGCCGACGTGATGATTGCCGGTGGTGCAGAAGCCGCCGTCTGCCGTCTCGGTATTGCCGGTTTCGCGGCGGCCCGTGCTCTGTCATCCGATTTTAACGACGAGCCGACACGGGCATCGCGTCCGTGGGACAAGGACCGTGACGGCTTCGTCATGGGTGAAGGCGCGGGTGTCGTTGTGCTTGAAGAATATGAGCACGCAAAAGCGCGCGGCGCGAAAATCTATGCCGAAATCGCTGGATACGGGCTGTCGGGCGATGCGCATCACATTACGTCGCCGCCGCCGGACGGCAATGGCGGTTACCGTGCCATGCAATCCGCGTTGCGGAATGCCGGGATGAATATCGAAGATATCGATTACGTGAACGCGCACGGGACGTCGACCCCGCTCGGCGACGAGATCGAGCTTGGTGCCGTCAAGCGCCTGTTCGGCGATCATGCCTATAAGCTGTCCATGTCGTCTACTAAATCGGCGATCGGTCATCTGCTCGGTGCTGCCGGCGCAGTCGAGGCGATTTTCTCGGTAAAAGCCATTCTGGACGGCGTTGCACCGCCGACCCTGAATCTCGAAAATCCGTCCGATGGTTGCGATATCGACCTCGTGCCGCTGCAGGCGAAAGAACGCAAGATTGATGCTGCCCTGTCGAACTCCTTCGGGTTCGGTGGCACGAATGCATCGGTCATTTTCAAAAAGGCATCTTGAACCCGAATGCGGCGGTCCGCCGTCCGCATAATTCTGGCGGCATTCCTGGTCGTTGCTGCCAGCGTTATCGGCGGCGTGATCTGGACGTGGAACGCGTATAAAGCGCCCGGTCCACTGCAATCCGAAACGGCGCTGATAATCCCGAAGGGCGCCGGCGTTCAGGAAATCGCGCAGATCCTCCAAGATAGCGGTGTGATCGACAATCCTCATCTGTTCGTGCTCGGTGCGCGCTATACCGAAATGGCGCGGCGGATGCGTGCCGGCGAGTTCGCCTTCGCGCCCCGGGTCAGCATGAAAGAGGCGGTGAAGCATCTTGTCGACGGCAAGATGGTGAGGCGGCGGCTGACGGTTCCCGAAGGCCTGCTGACACGTGAGATTATCGCCCTTGTCACGGCGGCGGACGGGCTGACCGGCACCGTCGAGGCGCCCGAGCCGGAAGGTGCTTACCTGCCCGAAACCTATTTCTACAGCCACGGCGACAGCCGGGCTGCCGTACTGGCGCGAATGACGGCAGCGATGGACGACGCGCTGTCCGCAGCTTGGGCTAAGCGAGATCCGAAGATCGGGCTTAAGTCGGCACGCCAGGCGCTGGTGTTGGCATCGATCATTGAAAAAGAAACCGGTGTGGCGGCCGAGCGCGCCCGCGTCTCTGCCGTGTTCCATAACCGGCTGCGCCGACGGATGCGGCTTCAGTCTGACCCGACGGTCGCCTATGCCGTGACAGGCGGCGGGGTATCATTGGGACGGCCTCTGACACGCGCCGATCTCGAGGCGGAGTCGCCCTACAATACCTATCGCGTTACCGGATTGCCGCCGGGCCCGATTGCCAATCCGGGCAGGGCGTCACTTATGGCCGCCGTGCAGCCACTCGAGACGAAAGAGTATTACTTCGTCGCCGACGGGCAGGGCGGGCATGCGTTCTCCCGCACCCTGCGTGAACACAACCGTGCTGTCGCCAAATGGCGCCGCCTTCAGCGCAAGCGCGCCAAATAGCCAGTGGCGTTGGGCCGAAGAGGCTCTTCGTTTAGGGCTTCCGCGGCGCGCCGCCCTGCACCCGGTCCCACGCCGTTTCCGCATCGGTCACATCGAAAACCGAAACCTCGGTGCGGGCGGCCCTGTGCGACACATATTGCGGCGACTGCTGTTAGCCGCTCTGCGTTGCGCCCGGCCAAAGAGAGCCGCATACCGGGCGCGGCATAGGCTTCGGCCAGCGCTGCGCCGAGGCAGCGGATGCGCCTGTGATCAGGATATGGCGGGAATAGCCGGAGAAAATATTCCGGGAGATGTTTTGGAGGGCTGGCACCGGTACCGCTCTGGCTGACATGACGACATCTCCGATTGAAGATGATAAAACAGGCTGACTTCAACGGTCGGGACGGACAGGTGCTACCGGGCCGCCTTTCGACCTGAATCAACCATAACCGGTATTCAAATGCCGTATCGGCGCAAGGGGATGCTATTGACGGTTACAAGTATGACAGGGTTTGCGCGCGTGGACGGCGCCGTGGCCGGCTATAGCTGGGTCTGGGAAGTTAAAAGCGTCAATTCAAAGGGACTTGACCTGCGTTTTCGTCTCCCTAACGGGTTTGACCAGATCGAGGCGTCATCGCGAAAACGCGCAGGCGACACTTTTTCGCGGGGAAATCTGTCGATTAACCTGACCCTTCAACGCCCGGACCGCGTGCCGGCGCTGGACGTTAATCGCGATGTTCTGAATCAGATGATCGCCCTTGCCGCAGAGTACAAAGGTGGAACCGAAAACGTAGACGTGGAAACGCTGTTTGGCCTGCGCGGCGTCGTCGAGGTTGTTGAGAATCAGGAAGCAGACGAGGCCGATATCACAGAGCGCGATGCGGCGATCGCAGCCGGGTTTGGCGACCTCGTGACAGCGCTTGCCACCGCCCGGCGCGAAGAAGGTGCGCGGATGGGTGCGGTTGTCGACGAACACATCGAGGAAATCTCTTCGCTTGCGTCCGAAGCGGCAAGGCTTGCCGAAATGCAGCCGGCGCGCCGCCAGGAGCGTCTGGCGGCCCAGCTTGAAGAATTGCTCGATGGCGAAAATGCCGTCTCGCCGGAGCGGCTCGCGCAGGAACTTGCCCTGATTGTCGCCAAGGGTGATATCCGCGAAGAACTGGACCGGCTTGTGGCCCATGTCGGCTCTGCCCGTGACCTGATGGCAGAGGGCGTCGCGGTCGGTCGGCGGCTGGATTTTCTGTGTCAGGAATTCAACCGCGAGGCCAATACGCTCTGTTCCAAGTCGTCCGACCTGGAACTGACACGGATCGGCCTGGCGCTCAAAGCCGCCATCGAGCGTCTGCGTGAACAGATTCAGAATATCGAGTAGGGGACCATGGCTAAGATTGAGGGACAGATTGAGCGACGGGGGCTGATGCTGGTGCTGTCGTCGCCTTCCGGTGCGGGCAAAACTACGATTTCGCGGATGCTGCTGGAGGATGACGACAATATTTCGCTGTCCGTCTCCGTCACCACCCGCCCGATGCGCCCCGGCGAGGTCGACGGGGTCGACTATTTCTTTATCGACCCCGATGAATTCGGCCTGATGCTCAATCGTCAGGAACTGCTGGAGCATGCGAAGGTTTTTAACCATTACTACGGCACGCCGAAGGGCGCGGTTGAAGAGGCGCTCTCAGGTGGCAAGGACGTCTTGTTCGATATCGACTGGCAAGGCGAACAGCAGCTGAAGCAGGCGGCGCTCACCGATCTGGCGAGCGTGTTTATCCTGCCGCCCTCGACCGAGGAACTGGCGCGGCGGCTCCAGAACCGTGCGTCCGATCCGCCCGATGTCGTCGCCGCGCGGATGGCGAAGGCACCGGATGAAATCAGCCACTGGCCCGAATACGATTACATCATCGTAAATTATGATATCGATGACAGTGTCGCCAAAGTGCGGGCAATCCTGGCAGCCGAACGCCTCAAGCGTGAACGCCAGGTTGGGTTGACGGCGTTCGTCAAACGCCTGCGGGAATGGCGTTGACGGCCCCGTTAGATGTTAGGCGGGTGAGCTAAAGGCCCGGTACGGAAAACGTCAACCACGCTCCCGGGCCAGTTCCCGGGCAAGGGCGCAGAAACCTTCGATACTGACCGTTTCGGCGCGGGCTTCCGGCGCAATGCCGACACCCGTCAGCACGGCCTTCGGGTCGGCGAAGGTGCCTTTCAACGCCGCACGCAGCATTTTCCGGCGTTGACCGAACGCGGCAGCGACAACTTCTTCCAGTATTTCCGGATCGGCTTCCCCTCGAGGAAGGTCGCGCGGGGTCAGCTCGACAACAGTTGAGCAGACTTTCGGAGCGGGTGTGAACGCGCGGGGCGGCAGGGTGAACAGAGGCCGTACCTCGCAGCGCCACTGCGCGGCAACGGACAGCCGGCCATAGGCCTTCGATCCCGGTTCGGCGGCAAGGCGGTCAGCGACTTCGCTCTGGAACATCAGGACGAACCTGTCGAATAGCGAAAGCTGCTTCAGCCAGCGGATCAGCAACGGGGTCGAGATATTGTAGGGCAGGTTCGCGACGACACGGAGCGTCCCGTACTGTGCCGCCAGAGCTGCGATATCGATGGCAAGTGCATCGCCTGCAACGATGTGGAGACGCCCATCGGCAACCATGGCGACCTGTTCAAGGGCCGCCAGGCACCGGTCGTCACGTTCGACGGCGATGACCGCCTTGGCGCCTTCTTCTAGAAGCGCGCGGGTCAGCCCGCCCGGACCTGGACCGATTTCGAGTACCGTCGCATCTTCGAGCGGTCCCGCGGCGCGGGCGATCCGGCGCGTGATGTTCAGGTCGAGCAGAAAATTCTGGCCGAGCGATCGTCTCGCCGACAGGCCATGTGCGGCGATAATCTCGCGCAGCGGCGGCAGGGAAGCGACGCCGCCTGTTTCGGCGGGGTGATCAGGCAACGGTGCCGCCGGGCTGCGCGGGTGCGGGCTGAGTGCCTGCGCGGCAGGTCGCGATTTCGCCTGCCATCCGGATAGCGGAGACCAGGCTTGTCGGGTTGGCTGCGGCGGTACCGGCAATATTATAGGCGGTACCGTGGTCGGGCGATGTGCGAACGAAGGGCAGGCCGACGGAGACGTTTACGCCGTTGTCGAAATCCAGCGTCTTCATCGGGATCAATGCTTGGTCGTGATACATGCAGACCGCGACGTCATAGGTGGCGCGCGCTGCCGGATGAAACATCGTGTCGCCGGCAAGCGGGCCGCGGATGTCGGCGCCGGTTTCTGCAACCTCGGCAATTGCGGGGGCGATGATATCTATCTCCTCGCGTCCCATATGCCCGGCTTCGCCGGCATGAGGATTCAGTCCGGAAACCGCGACGCGCGGGGCGACGATGCCGAAATCCGATTTCAGCGAGGCAATCGTGATCTTCAGCGTCCGGACAATCTCGCCGTGCGTCAACGCCGCGACCGCATCCTTCACGGATAGATGTATCGTTACCGGCACGACCTTCAGGTTTGGGCCCGCCAACAGCATGATGGGCGGATGCCACAGCCCGGCGCGCTGTCCCAGATATTCGGTATGGCCCGGCGCCGTGAACCCGGCATCGTAAAGCCGGCTCTTCTGGATCGGATTCGTAGCCATGGCGGCGGCCGTGCCGTCAAGCGCCGCATCTATTGCGCGGTCTATGGATTCGATCACCATAAGGCCGTCCGCCGTGCTGTCGTCACCGGGTAACGCTTGTACCGGCGCACTCAGGCGGAGGACCGGCAGGGCGGCTTCACAGACCGCCAGAGCCTCGTCCGGGGTCGATATCTCCACGATGGCACAGGACAGGCCGGTCGCCGCAGCAAGGCGGGCAAGGCGGTCCGGGTCGTCCAGCAAATAAAACGGTGGCAGCGCGCTGCGGTGGTCGCGCCATGTCATGAGAGCGATTTCGCCCCCAATCCCCGCGGGGTCGCCCATTGTCACAGCAACCGGGCTTGTTACAGCAACCGGGCGCGGCCCTTCCACGGGATCAGACCCGGACGTCGATGACGGCAGCCAGACGGATGTCGCGCATGTAACGGCGCGCACTCAGTGCGAGGCGCTCGCTCATCAGCCGGTCGGCAATGTCGTCGCGTTCGGGCAGCTTGATGACGCTCGTCCCGCCTTCGCGGCCGCAGACCATGAGCACCAGGACGCCGTCGGGCATCTTGACGGGGTCGCTGATCTTTCCCGCCTTTACGTCTTTGACAACGTTGCGGATCGCCGGTGACAAATCCTTCAATGCGAACTTGCCGAGGCTCGGCGGCCGGGGGGAGCCGACCTCTTTAGCCAGTTGGCTGAAATCGGTGCAACTGCTCGCGGTGTCGCGCACTATCCTGGCCAGATCGATTTGGCCTTCTATATCGCTGGCCGGAGATTGTCTTGGAAGCGGCAGAAAAATCTGCCGGAGGTCCAGGGTGACCGGCTTGGCCTCTCTTTGAGCGATTTTCCGGGTGTCACGGAGCAATAGAATCCGATAACCGGCGACTGTCTTGATCGGGCTCGTCATCGAGCCCTTGCCCATCTGGCCCACGACTTCGCGAAGTGTATCGTTAAGTTCGGTTTCATGTTGCCAACCGAGGTCTCCCCCCACCGCGGCCGTCGCACTTTGTGAAAACTGTCTGGCGATGGCGGTAAAGCGGGCGCCCTTGGCGAGCTGATCGGCAATGCGCTCGGCGGTACGGCGGATATTGGCTTCCTGATCGGGACTGTCGACGGTCAGCAATATCTCGCTGAGCCGGTATTCTGTCTGTCCCTGGCGGGACCGGATGCGCTCCAGTGATTCATCAATCTCATCCTCGCCGACGGTGATCCGCGGGCGCAGCCGCCGTCTGATTAGTTTCGACCAGGCGATGCCGGTCCGGAGCTGTTCGTTTATCGATTCAAGCGGAACACCGTTTTGCTGCAGGAAACTTTCCAGGCCGCCCTTGGGGAGTCTATTCTGTTTCTCGATCGTTTCCATCGCGCGCTGAAGGTCGCGCCGGCTGACGGAAATATTGCGACGCTTGGCTTCCTGCATCTGGAGGCGTTCGTCAATCAGGGTGCGCAGAACCTGGCTGCTGATCCGGCGGCGCGTGTCGACCGTGTTTGACAGGCGCGTGGAGAAAATGACCAGCCGGATGCGGGATTCGAGGTCGTAGGCGGTGATCAGTTCGTCGTTAACGATTGCCGAAATCCGCTGCACGGTCTGCGATTTTACCGATGTCGCGACCGTCATCGCCGCCGATAATAACAGGGCAGCGGCCAGAGCGCGGAGTGTGTTTGCCATCGTCATCTTAAATCCGTTTGTCTTTGCACCGACTATATCCCGACTATATATCGCCTATCGGGGGGTGCATTCAATCCGTACTGTGTCAGGCCGTCCCGTACCGTCAATTAAGGCCGGTCGAGGTTCCAACCTCGCCCAGGGTCTTGAACACGACCCTGAACAGGATTGTATCAGACGGTTTTACATCGCGGTCGCGCCTAAATTTTCGGGCGTAATCCACCTGAAACTGGAAGCATTCGTCCTCATAACTCAAAAACGCCCCGTGACGCAGTGAGCCACCGCTGCCGGTCAGATCGCGCCGCGTATTTGCGCCGAAGCGCCAGCGTTTGGTCGCCTGGGACGTAAAGCCTACGGTGATCTCTTCGCGGTCGCGGAATTCGTCTTCCGGATCGAGAATATCTGTCAGATTCTGTTGATCGATAGACAGGTAGTTCACTTGCAGCCGAAATTTCGGCACCCCGACCGTCGCTTGAACCTCGTTGCGTCTCGGGGTGAGGTCATCCTTGTCCAGGCGGAAGCGATAGAGCGCGTTGACGTATTGTGTCGGCGAAATGTCCACGCGGCCGACGATATCGGAAAAGTGATCGTCGAGTCCTGTATCGGTGCCGAAGTCGTTGTCCCGTCTGAAGCTGTAGCTTTGTCCGATGAAGAATGAACTGAAACCGTTATTCAGCCCGAATATGCCGCTGTTCAACCCGTAAGATATCCGCGACCCGCCCTCGACGCGGTCGATGCCGCCGAACCGGTTTTCCGAGAACAGGTTGGTGTCGTCAAACTCGAAACTCAGGCTGTCGTCGTTCGGGATACGGTCGGGGTTCTGGCTACTCGGCGCCGCGATGATGCTGACAATCGGCTCGACGATCTGTGTGAACCGGCCATCCCTGCGTGCCCATGGCAACTTCCATTCCAGGCCGGCCTGGGGGAACACACGACCGCTGAAGCCGGAAATTGTGTTTCCGAGTGCATCGCTTTCCTGCACATCATTGACCCAGTAGGCGTCGGTCT
>CAJIYX010000104.1 GCA_905181725.1 Alphaproteobacteria bacterium UBA830 | reverse complement strand
CCTTGCAGGCTTTGGCCAGGCGCGAACAGACAAGGCATTCATGCCCCATGCGCCGGTGCCCGCCTCCCAGCGGGCGCTCGGCAATGCCGGTATATCGCTCGACGACATCACGGCGGTCAAAACCCATAATCCATTTGCCGTGAACGATATCGTGTTCTGCCGGGAAACCGGCTTCGACGTCACGAAAATGAACAATTACGGCTGTTCGCTAATCTGGGGCCATCCCCAGGGACCGACCGGCCTGCGCGCGATCTGCGAGCTGATTGAGGAGCTGACGATCCGGGGCGGTGGATACGGGTTGTTCAACGGCTGCGCTGCTGGCGACAGCTCGGTCGCCGCGGTTATAGAGGTGAGGGACGCGGCATGAGCGCCATCCCTGACACTTCCAACAGCACAGACACATCCAACAGCGTTCAAGGCCGTGTGGTTATCGTCACGGGTGGCGGCACCGGAATCGGGCGCGCCTATGCGAAGCATTTCGCAGCCAATGGCGCAATCCCGGTCATCGCCGAGATCAACGGACAGGCCGGATCTAGCGTTGCTGCCGAAATCAAGGCTGACGGCGGTCGAGCGTTCGCCGTCCAGACCGATGTCACTGACGAAGAGTCCGTCGCGGAGACAATTGCCCGCGCTATGGAAGAATTCGGCCGGATCGACGTTCTGCTCAACAATGCCGCCATTTTTTCGACAATCAACCGATCCCGTTTCGAAGATATCAGCCGGGAAGACTGGACCAAGGTTCTCGACGTCAATGTCATCGGGTCGTGGATCTGCTCGAAACTGGTGGTCCCGCATATGGAGGCAGGAGGATATGGCCGCATTATCAACATCTCGTCCTCGACCGTGCCGGTCGGACTGCCGCTCCTGATGCATTACGTCACGTCGAAAGCGGCCGTGATGGGCATGACACGCTGCCTGGCAACTGAACTCGGCGAACGCGGCATCACGTGCAACGCTATTCTGCCCGGCATGACGGAGTCCGAGGTCGAATATGTCGGTCGCACGGAAGCAAGTTTTGGCGCAGTCCTCGGCATGCAGAAATTAAAGCGTATCGAGCAGGCCGACGATCTGGTCGGCATGGCTCTGTTCCTGGCATCGCCGGCGAGCGGATTTATGACGGGCCAGTCTCTGCTGGTCGATGGTGGGATGGCTTATTCCTGATGAAAGCACTTGTCCTGAACGGCGCCGACGAGCCTTTTTCCCTGGAAACCTTAGCTGACCCCGCTCCCGGCCCCGGAGAAGCGGTGGCGAAAATCCTAGCCTGCGGTGCCGGCCTGACAATCCAGCATGTCAAAGCCGGCCGCGCAAAGGTCGACTACCCGCGGATCATCGGCCATGAGATTACGGGCATTATCGAGGCGGTCGGCGCCGGTGTGACAAACGTGAAAATCGGTGACCCGGTCACGGCATATTTTTACCTGACCTGCGGGCAGTGCAAGTGGTGTCGGATCGACCGGGAGACCATGTGCGAGAATTTTGGCGGGTATATCGGCCGCGCCTGCGATGGCGGATACGCCGAACTGATGAAACTGCCGGCCAAAAACTTCCTCAAATTGCCCGAAACGCTGGATTGGAAGGCCCATCCAGCCGAAATCGGCGTTATCACGGATGCCATCGCGACACCGGTGAAGGTCATCCGTCACGCCGGGATCAAGGCGGGTGAAACCGTTGCCGTGTTTGGCGCAGGCGGTGGGCTGGGTATTCATATGCTGATGCTGGCCAAATGGGCCCATGCGCACGTGATCGCCGTGGATATTGCCGCCGACAAGTTCGACGCCTGCCGTGCCGCCGGCGCCGATATCTGCATAAACCCACGGGATGGGGACGCGGTCGAGGCACTGAAAGACCTGTCAGGCGGCGGTATCGACGTCGCGATCGATTTCGTTTCGTCGACTGAAACGCTTGAAACGGCAGTACAGGCCCTTGGTCGCGGTGGACGCATGGTCACGCTGGGCGGGTCGGGAGAGAATTTCAGCGCCAATGCCCACGCAATGCTTGAAAAAGAGCTTGTCCTGATGGGCAGCCGTTACGCAACCCGCCAGGAGGTAATCGAGTCACTCGAGCTCTGCGGGCGCGGTGATGTCTGGCCGCTGGTCACGGAAACCGTCGACATGGCGGGCGCTGAAGCGCTTCACGAACGCGTCGAGCAGGGGCTGGTCACCGGACGCGCCGCCATTGTGATGTCGGACAGCTGACAAACGTGACAGACGTAACAGACCGGAACGCCCTGCCGACAGTTCACGACACTGTCGTGCATATGCTGCAGGACGCGTCAGAGCACAGCCCTGACGCTATTGCGCTAATGGCTGGGGCCACAGAGCTGTCCTATCGGGACTATGCAAGCAGCATCGCCACGCTCGCCCATCGACTGGTCGATCTTGGCGCCGCTGGCGAGCGCATCGCACTTGTGATGGGCAACTCGATCGATATGGCGATTGCCATGTTCGCAATTCATGCGGCAGGCGCGCAGGCCGTGCCGATCAATCCGCTCTACACCGCCCGGGAAGTGCAATACATCCTGAGGGATGCGGCACCCGTCGCGACGTTTCACGATGTGGACGTCGCCGAGCTGATATCTCCCTTGCAGGACTCGGGCACCCGCATAGCAGGCGGCGGCAACAATTTCATCGCCCCTGGCGAAAACACATTACCACGTCCCTTCCCTGCCGCAGACGCGTTGGCCACGCTGCAATACACCGGTGGTACGACCGGTTATCCCAAGGGCGTGAACATCACCCATCGTCAGATGTCGGTGAACATCACCCAGCGCGAGGCGATCCTGCCGACCGAAGCGGACAAGGAAAGCATCGTCTGCGTTATGCCGCTTTTCCACGTCTTCGCCGTGTCGATGTGCCTGCATCTGGCGTGCTACTGCCGGGGACGATTGGTGATCATGACGCGCTATCACCCGGCGGAGCTATGCAAAACCATTGAATCGGAACGCATTTCGATCCTCCCGGCGGGTCCGACGATCTTTAACGGGCTGCTCAATTTCGACGGGTTCGCGACAACCGATGTCAGCACCCTCAGGTGGTGTTATTCCGGCTCCGCGCCCCTGCCGGAAGAGACCCTCAAACGCTGGGAAGACGCGACCGGCTGTTTCATCCTCGAAGGCTACGGGCAGACCGAGGCAGGCCCGGTGCTTACCTATAACCCCGCTGTCGGCACGAAGAAGTCAGGATCCGTCGGCATCCCTCTCGCGCAAACCGAGGTTCAGGTTGTCGATCTCGAAACCGGCGCCACGATCCTGCCACCGGGGCAGACCGGCGAAATCCGGGCCTGCGGGCCACAGGTTATGTCAGGATATCGTAATCTGCCGGACGAGACCGCAACCACGCTCAGGGGCGGCTGGCTCTATACCGGCGATATCGGCGAATTTGACGATGACGGGTATCTGTTCATCCGCGACCGCAAGAAAGATATGGCCATCGTCGGCGGCTATAACGTGTTCCCGCGCGAAATTGACGAAGTGCTGTATACACACCCGGCAGTGTCTGAAGCCGCAGCGGTCGGTATCCCTGACGATTACTACGGCGAAATTATCCAGGCCTGGGTGACGCTGAAACCCGGCGTGACATGCTCGACCGACGATCTACTAGCTTACTGCACCGAAAACCTCGCGAAATACAAAGTGCCCAAAAGCATCTTCATCGGTGACGACATCCCCAAAACCACGGTCGGCAAGATCGACAAAAAGGCGCTGCGGGAATAGACTCCGGCCATGGAACATTCGCATCATCCCTATGCCATTCGCGACCGCATCGAAGAAGGCCCCAAAACCTCCTACCTCAGCGACTGGGTCTATGGCGGCATCGACGGTGCTATTACGACCTTTGCCATCGTCGCAGGTGTCGTCGGGGCCGAAATGTCGACGCGTGTCATCCTGATCCTCGGTGCAGCCAACATCATCGCTGACGGGTTCTCCATGGCGGCCAGTAATTACAGCGGTACCAAGGCGGAACTGGACGATTACAGGCGTCATCGGGCCTATGAAGAGGAACAGGTCGACAAAATTCCCGAAGGCGAACGCATGGAAATCCGCGAAATTTATCGCGGCAAGGGGTTTGAAGGCGAAGATCTCGAGCGCGTGGTCGAGGTGATCACAGCGGACAAGACGCGCTGGGTCGATACCATGATGGTCGAAGAATACGGGATGCCCACCACATACCGTGACCCGATCAAATCCGGCATGTGCACGTTTGCCGCGTTTATTCTCTGCGGTCTGGCACCGCTGGTCCCGTTCTTCTTCTCATTCCCGAACCCGTTCGAGACCGCCATCGGCCTGACAGCGCTGGTTTTCTTCGGGATCGGCTCGATCAAAAGCCAGTGGTCGACGCAATCGTGGTGGCGATCAGGAACGGAAACGCTCGGCATCGGCCTTGCTGCCGCGGCGATTGCCTGGGGTATCGGCCACCTGCTGAAAGAAGCATTTCTCTAAGGTCGACGATTTTAGCAGGCCTTCTCCGGACCGCTTAAAAATGGCGAGAAATCGTCATCGAGCTTCTCCGGCGCAAACCCGTCACCAATCTTCTCAAGACCGATGATTTCCAGCACGTTCCGGTCCGGATCGTGGAAATAGCATTGCTTTCCGTGGAACATGCCTTCGTGGCGTTCTTCCTCGAAGATGATCTCCACCCCGTGATCGACAAGGTGCTGTTTTGATGCCTCGTACTTGTCGACATCGACCCGGAACGCGTGATGAACGAAGAATTCATTTCCGGGGTTCGGGTCTACCGGCGTCTTGCTTCTGGTCAGAATGACGAAATCATCGCCCGAGCGCATAAAGACCATACCGATCGGCGGTACGACCTGAACCGTCTCCAGCCCGAGCACCTCGCGGTAAAATACCTCGCTCTTCTCATGGTCGCTCACCGGGATGGTGAAATGGACGACGCCCTTTGTCTCAATCATGGATTTCCTCCGGTTGCCGCATTCATTCTATAATCTTTGTTAGGAAACAAAATAGGGGCGCGCAAATGCATCCGGTCAAACTGTTCTGCTGGCACTTCATGGCCTACCCCTACCTGCCGGAAGACTTCGACGAAAAGTACGACAGTGGCTGGGTGACGGTGCCGAACGCCCTGTGGGATCGCGAACAGGCGAAGGGTCTGTACCAGGAATATATCGACCAGCTTGTCTATGCGGACGAGCTTGGCTTCGACGGCATGGTGCTGAACGAACACCATCAGAATATCTACGGCCTGATGCCCTCGCCCAACATGATCGCGGCCGCGCTTACCCAACGCACAAAGAACGGCAAGATCGTCGTTCTCGGTAATATCCTGCCCCTGCATCTGAACCCGCTCCGCATCGCCGAGGAATACGCGATGCTCGATTGCATGTCCGGCGGGCGGCTGATTGCCGGCTTCGCGGTCGGCGGCGGGCCTGAAGCGTTCAACTATGATGTGTCCTCACCCCGGGCCAGGCGTCAGTTCTGGGAGGCGATCGATTTGATCGCCCGCACCTGGACCGAGGACGGCCCGTTCGAGCATGAAGGCCCGGAATACCCGCTCAGATACGTCAACGCCTGGCCCCGTCCGGAACAGACGCCCCACCCGCCGATCTGGGTGCCGGGAGCCCGGTCGCGCGAAACGATGGAAAACGCGGCCGAGCGCGGTTACGCGTATTTCCTGTCATCGCGCAGTCATGGCGACCAGACCCGGCAGGCGGCGCAGGCCTACGCAAAGACCATGGCCAAGTACGACCGCACCTATACCCCGTTTGATTTCGGCATCCTGCTATCGGTCTATGTGTCGGAGACCGACGAACAGGCGAAGATCGAAAGCCAGGAAGGTGTCTGGTACTTCCTGCGGAACTGTCTGAAAGGCCACCTTCGGACCAAGGGCCGTACGCTCACCTGGGGCCCCGGCATTCCGTCGGCCAGCCCCGAGAGCTGGCGGGGTTTCCTGGAACAATGGCAATTCGGCGCCAAGCAGCTGGGCGACACGGAAGACTGGGAAGAACTGGACGAGCGCGCATCGATCATCGTCGGCAGCCCGGAGACCGTTCGTAACAAGCTTCTGGCACTTGTCGAGAAGGCGCAGGCCGGTAATCTGCTGATACAATTCCATTTCGGTAACATGAGCGACGAGCTGACACGCAAGAGCATGCGGCTATTTACTGAACAGGTCGCACCGGCGCTCCGGTCTGAATCGGCGGAGATCTTTGCCCGCGATTTTCCCGAAATGGCCGACAAGGAGACTGTCTGATGGCCGGGCTGATATCGGGGCTGACGTCGGGCAAATTGATCGACGTTGCAGGCAAGAATATTTGGCTGACCGAAATCGGTACCGGCGATCCGGTACTCTATCTGCACGGCATTCCGGACATTCACGGCATCGAAGCCGAACCCATGGCATTCCATCAGGCACTGGCCCGATCGTGTCGCCTGATCGCACCGGCCCATCCCGGATGCGCCGAGACAACAGACGACGAAACGCTGGAGACCATGGACGACGTTGTTTTTCATTATCTCCGCGTGCTCGACGCGCTCGAGCTCGACCGCTGCGCTATCGTCGGCGGCGGTATCGGCGGCTGGATCGCTGCGGAAATTGCCGTCCGCTATCCCGAGCGGGTCGAGAAACTGGCTTTGATCGGCGCCACCGGACTTATGGTGCCGGGTCATCCGATCGGCGATCTCTTCTGGTATGCGCAGGCGGATGACGGTGTGCGATATGACGGCCTTCGCGACCTGCTGTTCGCGGGCCCGAGAACGGAAACGGGTCTTGGTATGATCCCCGACGCCAAGGACGACATCGAGCGCGAAATGCTCAAATACAAGGTGTTCCGGTTTGTCAGCCTGATCGGTTTCAAACCGCCTTATCTGTACAATCCGAGGCTACGATCACGGCTCGACCGGTATACCAATCCTGCGCTGATCCTATCGGGTGAAAGCGACAGCCTGGTGCCCCGCGTCCATGCCGAAGCCTATCGCGACGGTTTTCCGGATGCCCGGCTCGAGCTGATAGCGGCATGCGGCAACACCCTGGTTGCCGAAGCGCCCGAACAGATCGCGGAACTCATTACCGCGTTTCTCGCCGGTTAAGCCTGCGCCTTGCGCTTGGCCGCGCGCGATGTGAAGAAAACCATCGACGAGACGATGACGGCTCCAGCGATGTTCGCCGCAAGCTCCATCGGCCAGAAGGACAGCGCAGCCCCGCCGATCATCACCGGGTAAAGCCAGATCGGCATCGGTCCTTCGGAGTATCGCTGCAAGAGGGTCGTAAAGGCATACATACCGAACAAGGCAAAAAAGCCGATGTGAACCACGGTGTATAAATCGCCGCCGATCATCGGTGTGTAGGCGAAGATAAGGGGGACGATATAAAGCCCCTTCGCGATTTTCCAGGATTCCACGCCCGTCGCCATTGGCGGCGAGCCCGCAATCCCCGCCGCTGTAAACGCGGCCAGACACACCGGCGGCGTGACGTTCGAATCCTGGCTGAGCCAGAAGATGATCAGGTGCGCGGTCAACAGAAACGTCGTCATTGACGCCGCATCGACGAGTACCGGCCGGATTACGACCGCCAGTTCGAACGGCATTGCGCTGATGAGCTGTTGTGCTTCCGCCGGCGACATCCCCGTGGCCACTTTTGCTACAAGTGGAGAATCCACCAGCGCAAACATAGCCGCTTTTGCCGGATCCGCTATCCCCGCCACGAGCTGGTCAACGATAAGCCCATCGGCCAGCATGCCCGACAGGGCGGGCGCCGACAGAATTGCGAGAACGATGTAAGCGGCCGTCACCGGCAACCCCATGCCCAGTACAAGCGACGCAAGTGCTATCAGCAGTAAGGCAATCAGCAGGGAGCCCTGCGACCACTGTGCGATCATGAGGGCAAACGAGTTGGCGACACCCGAGGTCGTCACCGCGTTGTTGATCAGGCCGACGGCGACGAGAAGAATTGCCGTCATCGTGGCTGTCTTCATGCCTATGACCATGGCTTTGCAGATTTTCGGCACGGTCATTTTGTTCGGCGTAAACCAGCTTGTGACAATCAGTGTCGCAATCGCGAAACAGGCCGCATAGCTGGGTGTGCGGCCAGAGACCAGCAGGTAGGTCATCACGCCGAGCGGCAGCACGAAGTTCAGCGCGCCAGCCCACAGTTTTTTCCAGTCGACAATATTTCCAGCTTCGACGCCGATATCATGTTTCATCGCCTCGACCCGGACGATAAAGGCTATCGACATGAAATACAGGATCGCGGGCACGATAGAAGAAAGGACGATAGTTCCGTAATCGATCCCCGTGTAGGACACCATCACGAATGCCCCCGCGCCCATGATCGGCGGCATGATCTGCCCGCCGGTCGACGCGGATGCCTCGACGCCGGCGGCGAACATCGGCCGGAAACCGTTGGATTTCATCAGCGGGATCGTGATGACCCCGGTAGAGGCGGTATTTGCGACGGCAGACCCCGATATGGTGCCCGTCAGCGCAGATGCCAGGACGGCGACAAAGGCCGACCCGCCACGGAAACGGCCAGCGACGATCTTGGCGAACTCGATCACGAAATCGGAGGCGCCGGAAACGACGAGGAACGCGCCAAAGATCATGAACAGGGCAATATTCGCAGAGGAGATGGTGGTGATGATCCCGAACATGCCTTCGTCATTATACATTGAGCGGAACAGCACATCGCTCAGCGGCAGACTGGCGGCGCGGAAGGCTCCCGGAAGCACCTCGCCCAGAAACAGGATGTAGGACATCGCCACGACAATCAGAACCGGAATAATCCAGCCCGTCAGGCGCCGTGTAAGATCGATTGCCGCGAAGATCGCGATAAGACCGGCCGCCCAGTCAAAGAATGTCAGTTGCCAGCTCTGTCCCGTCGTGGCGAGGGTGCGGGTGTACAGACCGTCTTCCGCATAGGCGATCCAGCAGGCAGATGCGAAGACAAGGAGTCCATACAGCACATCCAGTCCGATCGCCCAGGCGCGGTCTTTTTCAAAACGGAATGTCGGCGACGAAATCGCCGCAATCAGCGCAAAACCACCGAAATGAATACAGTTCTGCCAGCTTCCCGGCTCGTTCAGATAGAGATTGGTCGCAATATGCCACAGTCCAAATACAACGATCAGTGACGTCGGCAACCAATACGCCTTGTGTTCGCGCGCATATTCAATATCGAAGACGCGTTCGCGAAAGACGGTCGGGACGGGCTTCACGTCGGGATCAGTGGACACAACGTCCCTGGTTTTTGTATCTGAACTCATGGGAAACACCCCGGAAACGAAAAAATCGGCGACTGCCTGCTGGCAACCGCCGATTTCATTTGATTAGAAAAATCACGGGTAACCGCGATTTAACTCATTTGGCCATCAGGTGAGCCGGAATTTTCAGCCCGACTTCCTTGTAGTACTTCATCGCACCGGGATGCAGAGGTACCGGCAGACCCGCCATGGCTTTTTCGACTGCCATCGCCTTGGTCGCCTTGTGGATTGCCTGCAGGAACGGAAGGTTTTCATAGATTGCCTTCGTCAGCTTGTAGACATGATCATCGGGGACATCGGCATTCACGGCCAGAAAATTCGGCTGGGCGATCGTCTTGATGTCCTTCTTCTGGCCAGGATAGGTTCCCGCAGCAATGGTGAAGGGTACCCAGAGGCCTCGTCCGCCATCCATCTTTTTGCCTTCTTCAGCGGTGACATCGAGGATGGTGAACTTCCCGGAATTCGAGGCCATCAGCTTGGTGATCGCACCGGTGGGCGGGCCTGCACCGAGGCCGGCACCCATCGCCTTGCCGTCAGCCATGGCATCGGCACTCGGTCCGAAACCCGCATAGATCGGCTTGTAGTCTTTTTCGATATCAACACCGAGGCCCTTCATCAGAACCCGATTTGACCCGATGGTGCCGGAGTTCTTCTTGCCCATCGCCATCGACTGGCCCTTCATCCCGACCATGTCGGACGCGGTACCGGACTTCACGAATTTGTTAGCGATAACGAACTGCTCGACGTTCTGCCACAGCATGGTGACCGCGCGGACGTTCTTCTGCGGGGCAGAAACTGGGCCTGTGCCGGTCGCCGCATAGGAGCCAAATAGCCCTTGGACGATGGCGAACTGAGCGGTGCCCGCGCCGAGCGCCTGGATGTTTGCGCCCGACCCGGCTGAGTTAACGGCGGTAAGGCTGAACTTCTGCTTCGGCAGCAGCTTGATCTTGGTGAGCGTGGAGATCGCTGTTCCGACCGGATGGTATGTGCCACCGGTCGACGCCGTGTTCAGAACATAATTGGCATCGGCGGCAACGGCCGGAGCCTGTCCGCCAACCAGTGCGGCAACGGCCAGCCCAGTTACGCCGGTAGCTTTCAAAAATCTTAAAAATTTCATAGTGTCCTCCTGTTTGGATAAGTGCGGGAATTATTTATTTTTTTAGATCATACACGATAGAAGATCGCTGTCAGAAGAATATACGCCTAAAACTCAGTTCTGGATGACCGCTTTGTGAGAATTTTATCCCACCACCACCGCTCGACCGACGGCCGGATATCCATCTTGAATGTCCAGGCATCCCGGGGTTGCGCATGCATCGCCCAGTAAGCATCGGCAATGTGATCGGGATTGAGCATACCGCCCGGCGGCAGGGCATCGACTTCTTCGGGAAATTTACCCCGAACGGCGTCGGAGTCGATCATCCCATCGACAATAATATGACCAACATGAATACTCTCTGGCCCCAGTTCGCGGGCCATCGACTGCGCCAGCGCGCGCAACGCGTGTTTCGCGCCGGCAAAAGAAGCAAAGTTCGCCCCACCGCGCACACTCGCCGTCGCCCCGGTAAATATAATGGTCCCCCGCCCCCGCGATGCCATCCGCCGGGCAGCTTCCCGTCCGGTCAGGAAACCGGCAAACGCGGCGTTTCCCAAACCTGGCGATAAACCTTGCTGGTCGTATCAAGGATAGATAGGCGATGCTGCGCGCCGGTATTGAAAACGAACGCCTCGACCGGCCCGATTTCATCCTCGACCCGGTCGAACCATTCGATCACGGCTTCTTCATCCCGCGCGTCGCAGGGAATTCCCTCGGCCTGACCGCCGTCAGCCTCTATCTCGGCGACCAGTTCGCCAAGTGGCAGGATCTTCCGGCGGGATGGGACGGCGACCAGCCCTTCGCGGGCAAACCGCCGCGCGATTGCCCCGCCGAGGGCATCGCCCGCTCCCATGATGACGGCAGCACCCGGCATACCGACCTCAGAACGGAATCACGATGCCACCCATGGGCGCATCGCAATTCAACAGGTTTACGCGTTTCTGGCGGATACTGAAGCTGTCTCCGTCAGGTACAAGCTGATGAACATAGCTGCCGGCGAACCATCGCTGCGCATCGTTCTGGAATTCGGTCAGCGTGAACCTCGACCGCACGACGACAGCGCCCTCATCATCACCGTCATCAAGCATCACATTGCCGATCACGCGGCTGGTCCGCGCCTGCGGCTGGTCCGCGAAATTATCCGGATGCCTTAAGCGGCGCACCCTCACATCGAGCAACTGCCGGTCTTCATACGCTATCGAGACCTCGCCCAATGGATCGGTCTGTCCCAGTGTCGCTGGTATCCAATAAATGCCATCATCAGCGAACAGCGCCATCCACGCCTCGAACTCACGGTCGTCCAACAGGCGGGCCTCACGGAAGAGGAATTCCTCCACCCGGCGCACTAAAGGGGAATCGTTGGTCATGTTCGGCTAGTTCTGCCGGTTTTTCAGTAGCGAGATCGTTTCATCTGCCGTCATGACATCACCGAATTGCTGGATAACGTTTTCCAGCGCCGAGCGATGTTCTTCGTCCGACAGGGCGGCATTGCAGTCTTCGACCATCACGACGTTATAATCGAGCTGCATGGCATCGCGGGTGGTGCTTTCGCAGCAGATGTTGGTTTTGGTCCCGCCGATAAGCACGTTGCGGATACCCATGCTCGACAGCAGGCTCTGCAGTTTCGAGGAGCCCGGCGTTAAGACGGAATAGCGGTTCTTGCGAACATGCAGATCGCCCTCCTCCACTTCCAGGCCCTGCCAGATCTGCTCACCGGGGCTGTTCGGTTTTAGCGCCTCAATCGTCCGCTGTTGAACATCTTCTGCGACAAAATTACGAATAAAATGTTCCCAATCGCTCTTGCCGTTATGCGAAACAGTGGCGCTCGTCACCCAGATCACAAGCCCGCCCAGCTCGCGTAATTCCTTGTTCAGCCGATTGATCGGCTCACAAATGCCGCGGGATGCAGGTACTTCCGCCGGAGACCCGGGTTCGCAGAACATGTTCTGCATATCGATAATAACGAACGCCGTCTTTTTCGGATCAAGCGTATCGAACAGATGATGGCGGCCGCGGCGCGCCAGAACCCGGTCGATGATCGCCTGGCGAACAGTTACCTGATGCATATAGGGTCGTTCTCTCTATTCGGCAGCCTGTGCGGATGCCTGAAGGTTCAGAATGATATCATTTTCAATGTCGCAGAACGGCGCCCAGATGCCAGCTTTTTCGGCTTCCTCGGCAGAATCGTTCAGCTCCCATTTGAGCACCAGAGAATCTTTCACGCCAAACACGGCGTCATCGTCGAGATATTCATCTCCGTCGATGAACAGTTCCGTCGTCAGTGTCTCGTATCCGGCGGCTTCGATGCGCACATGCAGATGGGCCGGGCGCCAGACATTCCGCTTGGCATAGTTCAGCATGACGGCAACCGGGCCATCGAGCGGAATTGTGTAGGGCAGCGGTTTTGTCGTCGTGAAGGCGTAACGTCCGTCTTCACCAGTAATGATCCGGCAGCGCAGGTTGTATCCGTTTTCTGGTTCCTGCACGTCGTACAACCCGTTCGGCGCATTCTGCCAAAAATCGAGAGCGGCACCCGCGATGGAGTTACCCGCGGCGTCGCGCACCAACCCGCGAACATAGCTCGGTACGCCGTCCTTGTTACGCTCACCGATCAGGTCATCGCCGTTCTGGATTACGGGAATTTCACCAAGCTCGCCTGCTTCGGCGATGTAAAACGGGCCGAGAACCGAGTTCTCCGTCGCGCCGTCGGGGCGGCGGTTGTTGATCGTATCAACCAGCGACGACACCCCCAACACATCCGATGTCAGAATAAACTCGCTGCGTTCTGGCGACGAAATATCGGCGCACGCGTGCAGGTACTTGATCGCAGCACTCCATTCCGCTTCGGTTATCTGCACTTCGCGGACAAAGCTGTGCAGGTGCTTAATCATCGCGTCCATTATCTCCTTGAACCGGGGGTCCGGATTATTAGACCACGCGTCGAGGACGACATCGGTCGTGTTTTCTTCAGTCAGATTGCGCATTGGTCAGTCTCCGGTGGAGCAGGTTGGTTCTCGAAAAATCCGCGCCGTTCTCTAAAGCAACGCCGAGACTGCTGCAATGGTAGAGACTTTCGCAAGAACCCGCATGATTTTTTTCTCTCACATGTCACGTTTATCTAGATATTTTTTCTTCGGCGCATGTTTATCGATATTTAGGCAAGACGGCTTTCGGTGCAAAAAATGGCCGCGCACTAAGGAGTACGCGGCCATTTTCGATGTGTCTGACTGGAATTTCAGCCCTTAGAAATATTCCAGTTCTCGGTAATCACCGTGCCGGATTCGCGGATCACCTTGGCAATCGGGCAGAATTTCTGCAGGTCTACTTTGACCTTGTCGAAATCGGCGGGATCGTTGGGAGACTTGATGTTGATGTTCAGGATCATTGACGGGAACGGCACCTGGATATCCTCGAGGAGCGAAACACCGCGCCGGTCGAACTGCGCTTCCACATCGATATCCATGCCGTCGATTTTCATATCGTAGCTGTGGATAATCTTGTTGGTAATGACATTTGTACAGCCGATCAACGCTGCGACCATGGTTTCAGTTGGCGTCATCCCGAGATTCGTGCCGCCGCGTTCCGTGGGCTCATCGATGACGCTTTCGACATCGCGCACGCTGAGATCGGCGCGTGAGTGATGCGGGCAGCTTGCCGTCATCTTCATTGTCACTTCAGTCTTTGCTTTTGCTTCAGCCATTTGGCTATCTCCCTTTAAGGTTTGCGGGTTGAGGTATCGCGTTTTCGAATATTGATCTTTTATCAATCGGGCCGGCGCCCATGATAGGCCGCATCGAGCAACGCCCGAACGCCGTCTCGGTCGACCGGTTGGGGGTTGTAATAAGGCGCTTGGGTCGCGATGTCAGCAGCCCGGTCGATATTTTTCTCGTTAAGGCCAAGGTCTTTCAACGCTGTCGTCGCGCCGACCGTTTTCGCTAAATCAAAAATACCGCCGGCCGCCGTTTCAGCGCCGAGCGCCCGCGCGATGGCCTGCATCGCTTCGGGGGCGGCATCGCGGTTGTAGTGGGTCGCATGCGGCAAAATGACCGTATGGGTTTCCGCATGCGGAAGCTGGAATGTCCCGCCAACAACGTGACACAACTTGTGATGGATCCCCATCGTAGCGGTGGACAGGGCGAGGCCGCACATAAAGGCGCCGTAAAGCGCCTCGCTGCGCGCGTCATCACCTGCGCTGCCGTCGCAGACAGATGGCAGGCCGGACGCCATTGTGCGAATGCCCTCCTCGGCAATCATCGACAGAACCGGGTTCCGGTTCTGCGCATACAGCGCCTCGACCGAATGTGCCATGGCATTGATGCCGCTGGGGCCGGCCAGTCTGGCAGGGAGGCCGCGCGTCAGGTCCGGATCGTAAATCACCGTCTTCGGGACGACGCGTTTGTCACGGCCAGTAGTCTTTCCACCGCCTTCCGAGATGCCCCAGATGTCCGTCATCTCGGAGCCAGCATAGGTCGACGGCACGGCGACCACGGGCAAGCCTCTCTCAAGTGCGATCCCCTTGGCAACGCCGAGGGCTGAGCCGCCGCCGATGGCAACGACGCAATCGCAGCTGTGCTGGCGTACAATTTCAAGGGCGCTGACAACATTCTCGCGCGGCACATGCATCACCGCACCATCGATACGGGCGGCATAGGCAGTCCCCAGCGCGTCAATGGCGGTATCCGCGACATCACGCTGAGAGCCTGTCGAGATTACGAGGACCGAACCGGCGCCGAGATTCTCTATTTCGATGGGCAATTCTGCAACCTTGCCGGGGCCAAAAACAATGCGGGCCGCGAAGGCCTGATAATTAAAACCCAGCATAGCGTCGAGTCATAGTGCCGCCGCCGTTTTGAGACAAGACGGCAGTCGCGACGGTTTGTGCGTCCTTGATATATCAATTATAGAGAACGCGAACGAAACAGAAGGACACGTCAGATGCTTTTCTGCCTGCACATTCAGGACAAACCTGACCGCGTCGAAACCCGCAAACAATTCGTCGATGAACACCGTCAATATTAAAAAGACTGCCGTGCCGACGTTACCCTCTCTGGCCCGCTTCTGGCAGAAGACGGCAAAACTATGGTCGGGTCGATCTTCTTTATTGAAGCGCCGGATCGCGGCGGGGTCGAGAAATTCATCGCCAACGATCCGTTCACTAGGAACGATGTCTGGGGTGAACCGGTCCTGACACGTTTCCCGCGTCGCCACGGATAACGACGCCAAGGACAACCGATGTATCGTCTAGCCCGGCGGCGCATCGATGTCGGACTGCCTCGATTTTACGGGGTCACTGTCCCGGGGCCGGGTCCAATGCGGGGCCAAGCGCGGAGTAGTCGGTATAACCTGCCGCTGCGCCGCCATAGAATGTAGCGCGGTCCTGGTCGTTGTAAGCGGCGCCGGTCAGCAGTCGTTCCGGCAAGTCCGGGTTGGCAAGATATGGCGCGCCAAACGCCACCATGTCTGCAAGGCCGGCATCTATAACGGCATCAGACATGGCGCGGTCGTACCCGCCGTTTGTGATCAGCGTGTTGGGCCAGATATTCCGCAAGTCGGCGAAAAGCGGATCGCGGGAATCCTGAAAACTGCCGCCCCCGCGGGTATCGCCCAGCTCTACCATGTGGAGATACAGCAAGTCCCGCTTGGCGAGCTCTGTCGCCAGATATGTGAATGTCGCCACCGGATCGGAATCGGAAATATCGTTATAGGGCTGGAACGGCGATATCCTGTACCCGACGCGTTCCGGGCCCCATACATCAACAACCGCATCGGTTACCGCTAGCGGAAACCGGCAACGATTTTCCACCGAGCCGCCATATTCATCGTCGCGCGCATTTGTGGAATCGCGGGTGAACTGGTCCAGCAGGTACCCGTTGGCCCCATGCACCTCGACACCGTCAAACCCCGCCATATCCGCATTCTTCGCGGCGACCCGGTACTGTTCGACAAGATCTTCAATCTCGGCCGCTTCAAGTGCGCGCGGGGTCACAAAGGGTTTCATGCCAGACAGCGTCATCGCTTCCCCCGCCGGCTGGATCGCCGACGGCGCGACGGGATCTCTCCCATCGGGCTGGAGATCGGGATGCGAAATACGTCCGACATGCCACATCTGAAGAATAATCCGTCCGCCCGCTTCATGGACGGCATCGGTCACTTCGCGCCAGCCGTCAATCTGCGCATTGGAATGAATGCCGGGTGTGCCGGGATAGCCCATGCCTTCGGGGCAGATCTGCGTAGCCTCCGTGATGATGAAGGCAGCATCCGAGCGTTGCTGGTAATAAGTCGCATTCAGGGTGTGGGGGGCGTTTCCGTCGCCTGCCCGGTTCCGTGTCATCGGTGCCATGACAACGCGGTGCGGCAGATCGAACGGGCCGACGGATAATGGCGTAAAAAGATCGGCCATGTTCAGCGCTTCACCCGCGCCTGTTCTTCGAGAACGGCGCAGACAGCCGCGGTATCTTTTTCCGCCAGCCCCTGTTCCAGGGTGGCACGGTAGGGCTGAACAGCTGCTGCGAACAATCCGACCGGGCAATGCACGTCTGATGCAAACGCCGTGATGATATCGAGATCCTTCTGATACAGCCGGTTCGACATGCCGACATCGTCGTAGTTGTTATCCGCCATCATGCCGCCGCGCACCTGAAACATCCGCGATGTCGCGGCACTGCTGCCGATGACATCATAAATCAGGTGCGGGTCGAGGCCCGACTTCATGCCGAGGACCATTGCCTCGGCTGCCGCAGTGTTATGGATCGTCACGAGATGATTGGCCACGAACTTCATCCGGCTGCCATTACCGAATTCGCCGCAATATTTATTTTCCCGGCTGAATGCCTCGATCGCCGGAACGCATTTTTTGACGGCGTCTTCGTCACCACTGGTAAAAACGGCAAGATCGCCGGTCTGCGCCTGCTGGCCGGTACCGGATAGCGGACAGTCGAGCAATGTATGCCCAGCAGCAGCCAGAATATCGCGGGCGGCTTCCTTATCGGCGATTTTAAGCGTGCTGGTCTCGATCATGACGCAGCTGGATGCCGACGATGCCGCTATTTCTTCGGCTACGGCGCGAAGCGCCAGCGGGCTGGGCAGAGAACAAACAATCATATCCACCTTTTCAGCGACCGCGGCTGCGGATGCCAGCGTATTGACCCCATCCGTCCGCGCGCTCTCCACCGCATCGGCGGAAAGATCGAAGCCATGAACGGTGAAGCCGCCCTTCACCAGATGACGCGCCATGGCACCACCCATTATCCCCAGCCCGATGACGCCTGCGGTTCCGCTCATCCGTTTGTTCCTTCAGAAGTGTCAGCCGCCACGCCGGCAAGAGCGCGGCGGCTGCTCAGATCAATGTTTGGCGAGGAAGCCCGAGATCGCCGCGTTAAAGGCCTCAGGGCATTCTACATTGGAGATATGAGCTGCCGGATCGAGCAGCAGATATTCCGAGCCGGGCATATTGCGATGCATCGCTTCGACGCCCGGAGCCGGCGTGCCACCGTCCTGCGAGCCGGCGATAAAGAGAACCGGTATCCCCGAAATCTTGCCCAGATCGTCCAGATAGCCGAGTTTCTGAATCGCGGCAGCGCAGCCGGCGTATCCTTCCACCGACGTCGTCGCGATCATATCGGAAATCACCTGCGCTTCAGGCGTTTTCTTGTTGCGGTAATCTTCGGTGAACCAGCGCTCCATCGTCGGCTGGATCAGCGGCTCCATGCCCTTTTCATGGCACAGCTTTATCCGGTCACCCCAGGCGCTGACAAACTCGGGCGGAACCACGCCCATTGAATTTGCGATCACGACGGCCTTCAGTCGTTCCGGGTATTTGAGCATGATGCCCTGGACGGTCATTCCGCCGATGGACAGACCCACATAGTAAGTCTGGTCGATACCAACGTGATCCCACAGAGCCACCATGTCATCGATAAGGTCATCGAAGTGATACGCACCGGGAACCTTTTCGGACTCGCCGTGGCCGCGTTTATCATAGCGCAAAATGTGAAAATCATCGGCCAGCAGCTTCGCCTGCGCGTCCCACATGTGCAGGTTCGTCGCCAGCGAATTGGCAAACGTCAGCCAGGGTTTATCCGGATTTCCGGACACTTCGTAGTTCAGATCGATGCCATTCACGTTGGCTTTCATACTCTTGCTCTTTCGTTGGATAAAGTTGCGGGTTGATAATCGTTACGGGGTCGAGTGGCTAATAAATTTCTCCGGAACCGGCTCGCCCCACTGAGAATCGAGACCGTCTTCGGCAGCGACCAGTGTCGGCGGGTTCTGATTGTTCAGCCGGTCGCTATCGGTCCAGTGCTCGTGCACCCGGCCCCACGGATCCTGCCAGTAATCATATACCTGACTGCCCAGAACATGGCGGCCCATGCCCCACATGTGGTCGTATTTATCCGCCTTCTTGAGATGCGCGTTGCCCATAAACACATCATCGATGTCGTGCACTTCGAACGCCATATGGTTCAGCCCGGCAACCTCTCCCTTTATGCACAGGAAGGTGTGATGATCGACGTAGCGCTCCCCCCCGTCGATCCGGTTGAACGTCGCGATGATGTTATCTTTTTCGCCTGCATAGACCTCATCCGACGGCACAAGGCCGAGGGTTTTCCGGAACCACTGGGTTCCTGCCAGCACATCGGGCGTCATGATTACGGCATGTCCCAGGCGCTTCACGTGAGACGGCCCGCGTTCGATCCGCGTCAGCTGGCCGAGGCGTGAATCACGTGCTGCGGCGGTATTTACGCCGAACCGTGGAACGGGAATTTCCGCCTGATCTTCCCTGCCCCAGACGATCTCGATCTGGTAGCCGTTCGGTTCGGTCAGACGAACGCGTTTTCCGCCGCCGGGCGCGTCAAGATCTTCGATACCGGAAGCGCCGTCAGCATTCGAAATCTTTTCAAGGTCTTCTTCACTCGCAGCCCGGAACGCCAGCCCGACGAATTTGGCCTCGCCTTTATGGGTGACATGAACAAACGGCGCCGGGTCTGTGCCACGCATGTACAGCGTGTCGTTTGTCCGTTCGACTTTAATCATCCCGAAATTCGTCAGGAATTCCTCGGCCACATCCAGGTCAGGCGACTGAAGCCGTCCAAATGCGATATCCTCTACCTTGATCATAATTCCTCTTTCTGCACCGTCGTCTCTAAAACACGGCTTTCAAATTATTCGATGACAACGATACCGCCGTCAGCGCCCGTGTAAAGTCGATCTACGATATTCGCACGCCGGGTCAAAACGGCGCGTTGATTGATGTAGCCCTTATCGGTGATCTCCCCGGCATCTATCTGCGGCGGCTCGGTCATGAGCAACACCCGTTTGATTCGAGTTGAATTTCCAGGATTATCGCGATTATGGGCGGCAAGCCCCGTGCGAAGCCTCTCCTGAACCGCCGGGTGGACGGCCAGTTCATCGGGTGTCAGATCCGTCCCCGCGAGCGATTTGCATCCATCGAGGCTGATAAAGGCCAGCAGACCCACCTCATTCCGATCTTGGCCGGTCACCACCGCGTCCTGAATAACAGGCGATGCAGCGGCGATCGCCTGAAGACGCAGCTGCCCCGCGTGAACCCAGGTACCGGATAACAGCTTGAAGTTCTCTGCGACACGCCCGTCGAAAACAACACCTTCCGCCGGGTTGTCATCGTCTTCCAGCTTGCCCGCATCACCGATACGAAAAAAACCTTCCTCGTCGAACGCCTTGGCCGTCAGGTCATCCTGTTTGTAATAGCCTGGCGTAATGATCGGGCCGCGCATGCGGATTTCGAGCTTGTCGCCATTGGGCACCAGTTTGAGCTCGTTGCCGGGCAACGGCACGCCGATATTCGCGGCGGATTTCGGATACCAGTTCATGAACGTTGCCGCCGGTGCCGTTTCAGTTGACCCCAGAGATGTCGTAATCGGCACGCGCTCGCCCTTTACGGCAATAGCCAGTTTGTCGAGGCGTTCCCAGACATTTCGTGGCAAGGCGGCACCGGCAAAGAACAGTATCTGCAGGTTCCGGAACAGACCGTCACGGGCTTCGTCATCTGCTTCGAGAAGCGGTAGGAGAAGGTCGAACCCGCGCGGCACGTTGAGATACAGCGTCGGCGATATTTCCTTCAGATTGGTAATCGTGGCTTCTATACGACCGGGAACCGGGCGGCCTTCATCGATATACATCGTGCCCCCGTTATGCAGCACCATGTTCAGATTGAAATTCCCGCCGAATGTATGATTCCACGGCAACCAGTCCATGAAGACCGGCGGCTCATCGCACAGGAACGAGCACGCCTGGGCCAGAGACACCTGGTTCGACACCATCATCCGATGTGAGTTGAGAACCCCTTTGGGCAGGCCGGTAGACCCCGACGTCAGAAGAATTTTCCCGATCGTATCGAGCGTTATGGCTCCCGCCGCATCATCCACCGCAGGCCCCGGAGCAACGGCCATCCAGTCAGAGAGCGCCACAGCGCCATCGGGCGCCCCATCCATCACCCCGTCCATCGTGCCGACCACCAGCGTACGCCGCGCCATATCGATGGCGCCAAGCGCCGCGGCGAACGGTGCCGGATTGTCCACGAAGATCACCGATGGATCGGTATGCCCGATCACAATCTTGAGTTTTTCGTGATCCTGGCTCATCAGCGAATACGCTGGCGAAACCGGCATCACCGGCACGCCGACGGTCATCGCGCCAAACATCACAAATGAATGGTTAATCGAATTGTCCGATAGGATAGCAACCGGCCGGGCCGCGTTATGCCCACCATCGAGCAATGCCTGACCGATGGCGTTCGCCGCCTTCAGCACGTCCGCATAGGTCACCCTTCGCCAACCGCCTGAACGATCTCGTTCACACAGGAAATCCCGTTCCGGGTGCGCTGCTGCGTGATCCCGCAGCATTTCGATTATGCTTTCCGGAACCGAGGCAAGTGGCTCCGGGCATCGCATTACAACCGTTCCGTCGTCGCGGCGTTCAACGTCAACGCCAAAGCGCTGCATGTTCACACTGCCAGGTTCCGCCATCACCGCCCGCCCTTAGCCGTGGGCCAGTCGCAGCGCGCCGTCCAGCCGGACGACTTCGCCGTTCAGCATCTTGTTGCCGAGAATACACATCACGAAATTCGCATATTCCTCCGGCGTGCCCAGGCGCGACGGAAACGGTGTCGCCTGTTCCAGCGATGCCTGCGCAGGCTGCGGCAGACCGCGCAGCATCGGGGTCTCGAATACGCCTGGTGCTATGGCCATGACGCGAATGCCGTAACGTGCCAGTTCGCGGGCCGCCGGCAGGGTCAGGCTTGCAATCGCTCCCTTCGACGAAGCATAGGCCGCCTGGCCTAGCTGGCCGTCATCGGCTGCCACCGAGGATGTATTGACGATCACGCCGCGCTCGCCATCGGCATCCAGCGTGTCCGCCTTGCTCATATGTTCCGACACGAGCCGCAGCATATTGAATGTGCCGACGACATTGATGTTGATGCAGCGTGCGTAATTTTCGAGCGGTTGCGGCCCCTCGCGACCAAGAATACGTTCGGCGGGACCGATACCCGCGCAGTTAACAAGAACCCGGGGGGCGCCATGCGCTTCGACCGCCTGCCGGATGGCCGCATCCGCGCCTTCGGCATTCGTCACGTCACATTCAATAGCGATGCCATCGATCGACGCGGCGGTTTCCCGCGCGATTTCCATGTTCACATCGAGTACGGCAACCCTGCCGCCGGCCTCGGTCAATGCGCGGGCGGTGGCCGCCCCCAGGCCCGATGCACCACCGGCGATGATCGCAGCATGTCCGCTGATATCCATCCGTGTTCTCCCTTGGCATGTTCTTTGTACACAGTTTACACCGCGTTACCGGCCACTTATAGAGGCGAGATCGATACTGTTGGGTACCGCCGAGAGGAACCGTGATGACGGCTTTTACATCCGAACTGATAGATTTCGAAATGCGCGGGCGGATCGCCGTGCTGACGCTCAACCGCCCGGAGAAACGCAACGCCGTGAGCCAAATTCTGATCCAGGATATCAACCGGTTCTTCAACACGCCGCCGAAAGACGCGCTGGCAGTTGTCCTTCGCGCGAATGGCGACCATTTCTGCGCCGGGCTAGATCTGTCTCAGCACAAGGAACGCAATGTCGACGAAGCGTTTGAGATTTCCCGCTACTGGCACCGGACCTTCGATCTCATCCAGTATGGCGGGCTGCCCGTTGTCGTAGCGATGCAGGGTGCGGTCATGGGCGGCGGGCTTGAGCTTGCGACCACGGCGCATGTCCGTGTTGCCGAGCAGTCCACGATGTACCAGCTGCCCGAAGGGCGACGCGGCATCTATGTCGGCGGTGGCGCCAGCGTTCGTGTCGCCCGGATCATCGGCCCCGGACGCATGACTGAAATGATGCTCACGGGCCGCCGCCTCGATGCGGATGAAGGCCAGCAGATGGGGCTGTCACATTACCTGGTGGAAACCGGGGAAGCCTTCGACAAGGCGATGGAACTGGCAGAGACAATCTCCGGCAACGCCCCGCTCGCCAACAAGATGATGCTCAACACAATCCAGCGCGTCGACCGGATGGGCGAAAGCGAGGGTTACTTCGTGGAATCCCTTGCCTCGGCTCTGACCCAGGCGTCCGAAGACGCCCAGGAAGGCATGCGCGCGTTTCTGGAAAAACGCGATATCCGGTTCGACAAGTAGCCCCCCCGGCCCGTCGCTCTCGATCAGGCACCGAAATTCAGATCGGCTGGCGAGATCAGAACGCCGAACTGCTCGCACCAGATAACGACGCTCGGGTATTTCTTGAGATCGATCCCCGCCGGGATTTTGTATTTCTGGCTGCCCTTGAACGACCGTAACCGGTCCAGGTCGACAAACATCGTATTTTTGACCTGTCCGGAATTCCGAATCTTTTCTGATGGCACCAGATAGACATAGAACTTGGGTCCCGGACCGACTTCAAAATCCTGATCCAGAAAAACAACGCAGTCATAAACCGACACTTTTCCCTTGCCGTAATGGATCGAGTCCGAAGTGTCCGCATGAATGAAATTGCCCTTCGCAGCCAGTCCAGATTTCTCTTCAGATGTCAGCTCATCCATCGCTGCCGGCGGTGGAAATACGTAGGGGAATGCAAAAAACCCTGCCCCGACACCAAAGCCTGTTCCCAACACGCCGCCAAGGAGAACTACAAAATTTTGTCTACGGGGTTTAAGTTCAAGCCGGCGACGCCTGCTCCATTGCGCGCCAAACCCGCTCCGGCGTCGCAGGCAATTCGATATGCTTCACACCAAACTCTTTGAGCGCATGCACAATCGCATTCGCCACCGCCGCCGGCGCCACGGCAGTGCCGCCTTCACTGCCCGGCTTGATGCCAAGCGGGTTGGACGGGCTCGGCACTTCCAGCAATTTTGTGCGATAGGCCGGCACAATATCGGCGCGCGGCATCGCATAATCCATGAAGGTCGCGCCGATCATCTGACCCGTTTCGGTGTCGTAGGCACAGTTTTCCATGAGCGCCTGACCGATCCCCTGCAGCACACCGCCATGGGTCTGGCCATCCAGCGTCATCGGATTGATGGCGCGGCCTACATCGTCGACCGCCGTCCAGTCGACGACCTCGACCACCCCGGTATCCGGATCGATTTCGACCTCGCAGACGTGACAGCCTGATCCGATTACCGCCTGCGCGAAGTGAACGTCGGCCTCCTCTTTCAGCTCGCCGCGCAGATCTTCCGCCAGATCGGTGCGGTCGCGTGCCGCCGCGGCAACATCAAAGAGGCTGATACGCCGGTCCGTGCCCGCGACCGTAAAGACGGTTTCCGCATATTCAATGTCCGCCTCCGCCGCCTCCAGCACGTGGGAGGCGATACGCCGGGCCCGCGCAATAATCTTGTTGCTGGCATCGCATAACACGATGGCACCCATGCGCATGCTGCGCCCCGAATGCGTGCCGCCACCGTCCTTGATTTTGTCCGTATCGCCGTACCCGACATCAATCGCATCAAACGGCACTTCCAGAACTTCCGCGACCAGCTGACTGAACGTCGTCTCATGGCCCTGCCCGGTCGCCATTGTGCCGATCTGGACCATAATTTCGCCTTCGGAGCGAACATCGATTTCCGTCCATTCGCGGGGGTAGCCGGTCGACAGGTCGGCATAGTTGGCGATACCGATACCGCGCAGCCTGCCACGTTTCCTAGCTTCATTCCGGCGCGCCGGAAACCCGTCCCAGTCCGAGAGCTCGACGGCGGCTTCGAGCGCCTGCGGATAGTCGCCGGAATCATGGGTTAAACCAAAGCCGTTATCATACGGCATGTCGCCGGGGGCGATCAGGTTGCGACGGCGTATCTCGATCCGGTCAAGGCCGGTTGCCTCGGCCGCCATGTCCATCATGCGTTCCAGCGCGTACATGACTTCGGGCCTGCCCGCGCTGCGATACGGATATGTCGGCGGGGTATTCGACTGAATAGCCATCGCCCGGGCAGATACGGCTGGTATGCGATACAGCCCGGTCATGATCTCAATACCTTTGACCAGCGGTATCCATGATGCCGAGAACGCCCCAATATTCGATATGTTCTCGGTATGCAGGGCGATCAGCCTGCCATCGGCACCGAACCCCAGCGCTGCATTGATCACTAGATCGCGCGCTTGGTAATCGGTAAGCATGGTCTCGGTCCGGTCCGACGTCCATTTGACCGGTCGGGCCAGGCGTTTTGCCGCCCACAGGACCAGCGGGTGCTCGACGTATAAGGCGTTCCGCGGCCCATAGGAGCCACCGGCATCCCGGATAATGACCCGCATCTTCTCGTCCGGCACGTGGAGCAGATCGGCGAGTTCGCACTTGAAGCGATAGATGCTTCCGGCCGTGGTCTGCAGCACGTAGCGACCGTCCTCATCGATGCTGCCGACGGCAGAGCGCGGCTCCATCGGAACACCGGTCACACGGCTGAGCTGGGTTTTCAGACGGATCACATGCGCGGCCTTTTCAAGGATAGCTGCCGTCTCCGCCGGTTTGTTCACATCCGCGTCGATCGCAATGTTCGAGCCCAGTTCCGGCCAGACAACCGTTGCATCCGCATCGGCGGCGCAGGCCGTATCGATCACCGGCGGCAACAGCGCATAATCGACCTCGACCCGTTCCGCCGCATCCTTTGCCTGTGAAAATGTCTCTGCAATCACCATCGCGATCGGCTGGCCGACATGCCGCACGCGGTCCGCGGGTAGCGGAAAATGCGGCGCTGCATAGCGGTCGGTCCCGTCGCGGTTTTGCAGAGAGATATCGGGCGGGCTTGAAAACCCGAGATTGTGCGGAATCGGGCCTAACTCATCGGCAAGCCAGTCTGCGCCGGTCAGAACCGCTATGACACCGGGAGCAGCCCGGGCGGCCGACACATCTATGCCCTGAATGTCAGCGTGAGCATGGACGGAGGTGACCATGAACGCATAGGCTTGGCCATCCACGTCTGTGTCGTCGGCGTACTGCCCCCGCCCCGTGAGGAGACGCAGGTCCTCTTTACGTAACGGCGACTGCCCGATCATCGCTGACATATGCGAACGCCCCTGTTGTTTTTCTTATCCCGACTTTCGGATTGGTACTGCCGGGTGTCAACACAGGCCGGGTCGTCACGTGACTGACTTATACCAGTCACTGACCTGACCACCGGTCCACAGCGCGACATCATCGTATTTCGAGATCTCGTCAAGGACCTTTTCGAAATACTTGATACGGAACGGCGTGCCGGAAATATAAGGATGAACGGCAATCGCCATCACGCGGGCGCTATCCTCGCCTTCCTGATAAAGCCGTTCGAAATTATCCATGCAGCGATCGTAAAACTCTTCCGCTTTATGGTGCTGCACGACCATCATCGGAATATCGTTAAGCTCCACGGTATAGGGAACGGACACCAGCGGGCCGTGTTCGGTTTTCACTTCAAACGGCTGATCGTCCATCGGAAAGTCCGCGACATATTCGATGCCGGCTTCCTTCAGGTAATCCGGCGTCTCGAACGTTTCGGTCAACCCGGGGCCCATCCAGCCACGCGGCGGTTTGCCGGTAAATTTCTCGATCGCATCCATCGTTGCTTTGATATCGGCAGGCTGGTCTTCGATCAGATGGGTCGGACGCTGGTGATAGGCATGGCCGAGAAATTCCCACCCGGCATCATGCGCCGCCTGGGCGAGACGCGGATACTGAGTGCATACCGACCCGTTCAGCGAAAGCGTCGCCGGGATACCGCGGGATGTCAGCGCTTCATGGAAACGCCAGAAACCGACCCGCATGCCGTATTCCTGCCATGACCAGTTCGGGATATCAGGGAGATGAACCTGTCCACCTGGCGGCGGCAAGACGGTCCGCGCCATCGGCTTTTCAACATCCCAGTTCTCGATATTTACTATCACCCAGACCGCAATGCGTTTGCCATCAGGCAGCTTTAGCGTTTCTCGGTCGACCATAGCCGAGTAGTCGATGCGATCGCGCGGTTTCATGACCATGTTAGGATCCCCCGATTGTCAAAGGTGTGTCAAAAAAATCTCCGCGCACCATACTTTTGGTGCGCGGAGACAAAAATCGCCGAGGCGAAAAAACACCAAGCTGCTGGATAGCAACCTTCCCTGAGCTTCGCTAATTTATCATCAAACTTGGTAAAAAGAGAGCCAGTCCCGGTACGAGCACTAGGATGATCACAAGGACCAAGTCACAGAGCAAGTAAGGGGCCGCAGCAATAGCAACCTGCCAGAGCGTCGTTCCTTTCACCATTCCCATCATTATAAATAATAACAATCCGAATGGTGGTGTGGTTGCGCTCATCTCCAGCGCCATCAGGACGATCAGCGAGAACCAGACTGGATCATATCCAAGTTGCGACGCTATCGGATAGAAGATCGGCACCGTAATCAGCATCATGGACACCGGATCCATAAACATGCCGAGCATGATCAGAACCAGAAACATGACCCCGAGAATTACCAAGGGTGCAACGTCAAAGGCCGTCGCCCACTGAACCAGTCCACGGCTTGCGCCAGACAGCGAGAGAAGCTGACTGAATACGGTTGAATTCATCAGGATGAAGAAGACCATACCGACGACGCGGATCGTGCCGATCAGCGAGGTACTGAAGGACTTCCAGGTGAACACGCCGAACGCCGTAGCAAGGATCACAACACCCACTACACCGAATGACGCAGACTCTGACGGCGTTGCCCAACCGAGAACGATAAAGCCGATCACCATGAAGACGATCAGCCCCATCGGCAGGATATTTACGACAACCTGATAAAGTTTTTCTTTCCAACTCGTCTGTTCGACTTCGTAGGACGGTGCGCCTTCTGGATACAACGCTAATTGTATGGTGATCATACCGGCATAGAGCGCGGCAAGAACAAATCCGGGTAGAATGCCTGCGATCAACAATGCAGCAACATCGACACCAGCAATACTGGCAAGAAGCACACCAAGCGATGAAGGCGGGATAATCATGGCAAGACCGCCGGTCCCTAGGATAGGGCCCATAGACATGGTCTTGCTGTATCCGCGACGCTGCATTTCCGGCACCAGCAAAGAACCGAGCATGGCTGTATTCGCCATCGTCGACCCCGTCAGGGTCGAAAAGAGCGACCCGCCGGCAACGGTTAGGTAACAGAGCCGACCGGGGATCTTGCCAAGCAATTTGTCCAACGCGTCGAAGACACGAAGTGCAAGACCCGTATGGAAGAACATAGATCCCATCAGGATAAACATCGGTATCGGGGAAAGTGTGAAGCTTGTGATCAGCTGCGGAGCATTGTCGACGACTTGGGGAACCTTATTCATCGCTTCCGTGACGAACTCACCGAATGTCTCATAATCGCGAACTACAAAGACGCACGTGCCAATAATATTTGTGATCAGAAAGGTAAACGCTACGGGGAACCCCATAGCCATACCTGCCATGATGCACCCAAGCAGGATAGTACCTGCCCAGTACCACTCTATAACCATTGTTAAACTGTATCCTTAACTTCGCCGAGATCGTAGGAATAGTAATGGCGGCGCCCGATCAAAAAGAAAAAGAGCTCCAACGTCACCAGCGAAAATCCAATAAACATAGGCAAAAACTGCGCCCAGTACGGCAGGTCTACACCGCGAACGTCAAGTTGCCCGCCCTCCACAGCTTCCATAAAGAGCTGCCAAGAAAACCACGCGAAAAGCAGCGATGCAGTCGTGCATGTCAAATAAACGATGAAGGCAAACACACGCTGAACAACCGGTGGGCAGATCGTGAGCACAGCCTCGATAGCAACGTGCCCTTTTTGACGCACTAGCCATGGCGCAGAAAACATTGCGACATAAAGCAGCGCATACTCGACGAGAGACGATGTAAAAAGCGGGGGATTAATGCCCACGGTGCGCATCGACACATCGACGACGATCAAGATGAACATGCATGGGATGACGGCGCAGGCCAAATAGGCCAGCGCCGTCGTTACCCGTTCTACACCCTTGTCAAAAGATTCCATTGACTTGGGGTCCTTTGCTTTAGTGAATTACGTACGGTTCTTAGTTGCGATGCCGTGCGTTAAGAGCGGCCTTGTCCACCTGAAACTGGGGTTTACCCGGCACATACAGCAGAGGCTTAAGCTTTGCCGCGTCGTCGGAACGCTTGGCGAGCTCTTTCCAGATTTCGCCATGTGCGATTTCGAGGTAGCGTTTTGAAGCATCCTTAGACAGGACGATGTCTTTGGCACCAGCAGCTTTAAGAATTTTTTCGTCTTTGGCACGAACGTCTTCTGACCAAAGCACCGAATCTGTTTCGTATTTTATACCAACCTCAGTCAACATCGCCTTCTGAGCACCGCTCAATGCTTTCCAGGAATCAAGATTGATCGTGACCACCGTATTCGTCGCATAGAAATTTGGCATCACGCGAAACTTGATCACTGCCTGCATTCCGACGGAAGCAGGCTGATCCGTAAAGCCAAAGCCGTCAACGGTGCCGCGCTGTATGGCGTTAATAACTTCGCTCGACTTAATATTTACAGTCGTCGCGTTGAGTGCGCGGAAAAGCGGGCGATATGTGCCGGTAGCACGCATCTTCATTCCCGTAAGGTCCGGTAGCCCGTCTTTCATCTTCGGCATTTTTGCCAAATACATGTGATAGGACGTCATGCTCTCGCCCCAAGCCAGAAGATGTGATCCTGCCTTTTTCGCGTAGATGCTCTGAAGAATTTCCCAACCGCCGTTAGCACGGATGGTTTTAGGACCCTGGTTACTGCCCAGCATCGCATAGCCTTCAGGAACGGTACCTATATAATAAGCTGTCGGCGCATGCAGCAGGTCGAATTGACCGCGCTTCAAAGCGTTAGCAGCTTTACGAGGCGGAACAACTTCTTGGCCGCCCAAATATTTAATTGTGAGAGCGCCCGCAGCCTTTTTGTTCAACGGAGCAACGAATTGCGTAAGAAAGCTCTGCGACATTGCATTATTGGTCTGCAACGCCGTCACAGCGTTGAGGGTTTTCCCTGCCGAAGCCGGCGAAACCGCCAGCGCAATGGTCGCTGCAGCAACGGTAAATTTAAGTTTAGTCTTGGACATAGATTACTCCTTTATCGTCATTAAAAAAAACAGCGCCTTCCCAGACACTAATTTTTCTCCGGCGATATTGCCGACCCTGTTGAGGGCTGTCAAATAGTAAGAAAGCTTATTGATTCAGACGCTTCAACTGATGGAAAAACGGAAACATACGGCCAACTTGGCCGTTTAATCGCAAAGGTGTGGGACTGACAGAGCGCCTTCGTCGCGTTTAGCAAGAAAAGGGGCTACCCCTGCTGCGCCCGTTCGATCACCGCCCAAATTTTTGCGGGTGTCATCGGCATCGATATATCCGAAACACCCAACGGGCGCAGCGCATCGAGAACCGCATTAACTGCTAGGACCGGCGAAATAGCTACCCCCGCCTCTCCGACCGCCTTTGCACCCAACGGGTTCGTTGCCGTGGGCACGGGATTGAGTTCGCAGACAAAGTGCGGTGCCGGAATATCTCCCGCACGCGGCAGGCCGTAATCGAGGAACGAGCCTGAAAGCATCTGCCCGCTCTCCGAATCGTAGATCACGTGCTCCGAAAATGCCTGCCCCAGACCATGAACCACGCCGCCCTGCAGTTGAGCTTCAACAAGCATCGGGTTCACCGGCGTGCCGCAATCGTGAACCATGATGTAACGGTCAATTGAGGCGGCACCTGTTTCCGGATCCACCTCTACCTCGCAGCAATGTGTGCCGTTGGGATAGGTGAAGTCGTTGGGCAGGAAACGATCCCGGGCATCGATGCCGTCCGCCTGCGCGACGACCTGCAGGAAATTAACCCGTCGATCAGTACCCGCGACTTCGTAGTTTTCATTCCTGAATTCAATATCCTCGACCGAGGCTTCGAGCAGAACTGCCGCCGCTTCCAGACCGTTTTCAATCACTCTGTCCGTCGTCACGGCCACCGCCGAACCACCGACGATAATCGACCTGCAGGCGCCGGTGCCGGTGCCGTAAGCGATGTCGTCCGTATCGCCCTGAATGACGCCAACCGCCTCAATCGGTATTCCCAGCTTCCCGGCGACAATCTGCGCATATATCGTGTCATGGCCCTGGCCGTTGGACATTGAGCCGATCCTCAATGTCACCTGCCCGTCGGGGGCACACCTGATATCTGCTTCTTCATCGAGACCGAACCCCAGCGCTTCGATGGTGTTGCAGATACCGAACCCCCGCACCAGGCCCGCACGCGCCGACGCCGCCTGGCGCGTCGGGTAGCCTGAGCGATCCGACAGGACCAATGCGCGGTCGAGATTGGCGGCAAAGTCACCACAGTCATAGACAAGCTGCGTAATCGTTTTATAGGGCAGCCGATCGGACGTAATCAGGTTCCGGCGACGCAGGTCCACCCGGTCAATACCGAGCTCCGCCGCTGCCGCATCCATCAGCCGCTCCGGCGTGTACTGACCTTCCGGTTCACCGGCGCCCCGGATCGGGCATGTCGGGACGGTATTGGTCAACACGCCCCTGGCTTCGAGGTATCCAACCGGCACGTCATAAACCGACGGCGCAATCTTGATAGAATTGCGGACCGGGTTCACCGCACGCGGCCCCAGATACGCGCCAAGGTTTCCGCTGTTTATCACCCGCATTGCCAGAATCCGGAAGTCATCATCGAAGGCGATTTCCGCCTCGGAAACAAGGTCCCGCGTATGGACATCGCTCACGAACGATTCCGACCGGTCAGATATCCACCGTACGGGCCGGCCAATGCGTCGCGCCGCCCACAACACCAGGATCTCTTCCGGATAAACGATATTCTTGGCCCCAAACCCGCCGCCGAGCCGCGGCACGACCACCCGAATGTCCTCCGGCGCACATTTAAAACAGAACTGCGCAAGTGTGTTCCGGACAGGATGGGGTTTCCCTGCCGTCGCATGGAGCGTGAATTTGCGGGAGCCAGCATCCCAATCGCCGATATAGCCGCGCGTCTCAATGGGCGCGCCGACGCCGCGGTTCTGGACGTGCCGGATACAGGTGACATGCGCCGCCCGCGCGAATCCCTCATCCGTCTTCTCTTTATCTCCAAAGGCAAGCCGGAAGCAGACATTGTCGGGAAACCGGGGATCGACGACCGGGGCACCTGCCTCCGTTGCGGCGCAGACATCGACGACGGCCGACAGGGAATCGAATATGACGACAATTTTCTCAGCGGCATCACGGGCGGTATCGGGCGTGTCGGCGATCACCATCGCGACGATCTGACCAACAAACAATACGCGGTCTTCCGGCATCGCCGGTTGTGGCCGGGCAATCCCCGGATCACCCGGCGGCACTGTCTTGTCGGCACTACCCTTCTCGGAAACCGGCAGCACCTCCCAGGGAACACCACCGATGCCGTCGACCGCGAGATCGGCCCCGGTCAGAACATCAATGACACCCGGACACAGACGTGCAGCTTCGGTGTCGATAGAAACTATTTCGGCATGCGCCTCGATCGATCGGATAAAAATGACGTGCGTTTCATCCGACAAATGAATGTCGTCAAGGAACGTCGACTGCCCACGGAGCATCTCACGATCCTCCAGCCGTGGGACCGAGTGGCCGACAAGCGTTCCGACGCCGACAGGGAGCCGTTCTTCAAATTTCATGTTCCGGTATTACGCGATAGAACTTGGCTCGACAATTCCCGGCGACAGTATTTCCAGAACAAGACCCTAACCTGTCGGGTTCGTACCGGGCGGTCGAAGAAGACCTCTAGGGAGATACTGACGAATGCTTTTACATCGAACCCCAAGTTGTCAGCGACAAAGAGGAAGTTGTCGAAACCTGTCGGAAACGCGGCCACCCGAGGGCCCATCGCGTCTAGACGCCTCATGCGACGGAAGAAGCTAAGGTCAAGAATTTAGCGAATTGATTGGCAATGCGACGCGCCGCCGTTCGAAGCCTTAGTTGTGGCAGAGCTTTTCTTTTAGACGTTTCATAAAGGCGTCACACTTTGCTAACTGTTCGAGCGAGACGAATTCGTTGGGCTTATGCGCCTGCTCGACACTGCCGGGCCCGCAAACCACCGTCGGAATACCGCCGGCGCTGAACAGACCGGCTTCGGTACCGAATGACACCTTCGCGGTTTCATTGGAAGCCGCCAGATGACGACACATCTGCGACACCTCGGCGTCGTCGGGCGTGGTAAGGCTTGGGAAACCGGACATCTCCCGGAAGACGATATCGGACGCCTCAAAGCGCTCGCGCATTTCCGGCAGGATCTCGTTCTCCGCAAAGTGGCGGACGTCGTCGATAAATCCGACGTGATCGTCAAACGGCAGATAGCGGATTTCGAACTGAAACGAACAATGATCCGGCACGATGTTCAGTTGCGTTCCGCCTTGGATCAAACCGGTATGCACCGTTGCATGAGGCGGATCGAACCCTTCCTCGAACGGGCCGTCACTTTGCAGCGATTTAGCCTTGCGCCGGATAAACGATACGATCTCGGCGGCGAATTCGACAGCATTCACAGCACTCGGCGCAAGCGATGAATGCGCCGCCATACCTGTCACATCGCAGGCAAAAGATCTTTTTCCCTTATGCGCGACGACGACTTTCATATCGCTGGGTTCGCCGACAACGCACATTTCGGGGCGAACATCGAAGCCCCGGACCTGATCGATCAGCCGCCGGACCCCGACGCACCCGATCTCTTCATCATAGGAAAGCGCCAGATGCAGTGGGATGGCCAGTCCGCGCTCGACGAAATCCGGCAGATGTGCGAGCGCGACGGCAATAAAAGACTTCATATCGCAGGTGCCGCGGCCGTAGAGGCGGCCGTCCCGTTCTGTCACCGCAAAGGGGTTGGTATCCCAGTCCTGTCCGTCTACGGGAACGACATCCGTGTGACCGGACAACATCACGCCGCCCCGGTCTTCCGGCCCCGCAGTGGCGTATAGGTTGGCCTTGCGCTCGTCATCGTCGAACGTCAGTTGCGACTGAATGCCGAGGCCATTCAGGTAGTTCCTGACCCAGTCAATCAGCGCCAGATTCGATTCCCGGCTGGTCGTATCGAAGGCGATCAGCGATTTGATCATGGCGACGGATCTTGGATCGGCTTGCATGAGGGGAGTGTAGTGGATTATCCACGGGCATCAATCCAGCCGGAAGCGTCCCCCATGAAAGCTCCCCTGTCCCGCCTGTTCGATCCGAAATCGATCGCCATCGTCGGCGCCTCAACTGCGCCCGAGAAACCAGGCTACCAAATGGTGAGGGCCTTCGAGAAGTTTCCCGGCAAAATTTATCCAGTGAATCCGCGCGGCGGAGAGGTTCTCGGGTTGCAAATTTTCAGGTCGCTATCCGACATTCCCGAACCGGTCGACCTGATCGCGATGGTCGTGCCGCCTCAGGCATCCGCAGATGTCCTGCGCGAAGCTGCAGCGTGCGGCGCTGGTGCCGCGTTCATGGTGTCCGGCGGATTTTCGGAGACCGGCGACGAAGGTCACAAACGTCAGACTGAAATTCTCAGGATTTGCCACGACGGAGGCATACGTCTGCTGGGGCCGAATACGTCGGGCTTCATGCGTCCGTCGAAGAAGCTATTCTGCACGTTCCTCCCCGCCGCAGCGGGGCTCAAACCCGGCAAGATCGGCATCGTCGCACAATCCGGCGGCATCAATATCACGATGGCGTTTATGGCCAATGAGCTGCGCCTGGGTATCAGTCTTTCGGTGGGGATCGGCAATGGCGCTGATGTCAGTGTCGCCGATGCGATCGACTACCTCGCGGAAGATGCAGCGACAGACGTCATCGCGGTCCACCTCGAAGGCATATCGGACGGCCGCGTTCTTTTCGACACCATCCGGCGAACGGTGACACGAAAACCGATTGTCGTCCTGCCAGTGGGCAAAGCAGATCTCGGCGGGCTCGCGGAATCCCATACGGGCAATCTGATGGGCGCGTATGAGCTGACCTGTGCCGGATTACGGCAGGCTGGTGCTGTCGTCGTCGATACCACGACGGCCCTAATCGACGCGGCGCATGCGCTGTCCAATTCGCGCCTGTCCCCGCTGGCGGCACCGGGCGTCGGGATTCTGACCGGACAGGCGGGCCCCGGTCTTCTGATGACCGACAAGCTGCGCATTGCGGGGGTCGATGTCCCCAAAATCGGCGCGGAGACGATATCGAAAATTGCGGGTCTCTTGCCGCCCCTTACGTATCTCAAAAATCCGGTCGATACCGGCCGGCCGCTGGAAAGTTTCGGCGAGGTCTGCTCCACGCTCGCGCAGGACCCCGTTATCGATACACTTCTGGTTTATGCGCTCCATGAATCCGACTCAGTCGATTTTGCAGACGCCATCGGGTCCGCCGCTGATCTGTCCGGCAAACCCTGCGTATACGGCACGCAGGGAATGCAGAAGGATATCGGGCCGCTGATGAGGGCCCTGGAGAAACGAGGCGTCACTGCCATCGCATCGCCGGACCGCGCGGCCATCGCCACCCAGGCACTCGTCGAAGACGCCCGCGCCCAATACCGAATTTTGAATGCCGCAGCGGAGGCGTCCGTATCTGTCACATCGAGGCCGGCGCTCCCGCGGTCGCTGGACGAAGCATCCGCCAAGGACTTCATCGGGGAATGGGGAATCCCGACGCCGCAAAGGATTGCGTGCTCGACCCACGCGGAGGCCATGGCCGCCGAACGAAAAATACCGGGCGCTGCCGCCGTCAAAATTCTTGACCCCCGGATTACCCACAAGACGGAAACCGGGGGCGTTCATCTCGGAATTCGCACCGCCAAGCAGATGGGAGCGGCGCTGGCACAGATCGATTCTATAAAAAGCCGGACCCGGGAAAAACGCTATCTCGTCGAGGCGATGGCGCCGCCGGGTATCGAAGTAATTGTAGGCGCCCGCAATGATCCGAGCTGGGGGTCTGTCGTCCTGCTCGGACTTGGCGGAACCGCGGCGGAAGTGCTTGAGGATGTTTCAATGCGACTGGCACCTGTCGACAAGGCGGAAGCTCTGGCAATGATAGGCGAGCTTAAATCCGCTGCGCTTTTCAACGGCTTCAGAGGTGCACCGGAAACTGACAAGGAAGCGCTGGCGGATGCAATCGTCGCCGTCGGGCGTATGGTTCTGGAAACCACCGGCATCCGGGAAATCGATCTCAACCCGGTGCGGGTCTACGGCAAAGGGTGCGGGATCCTTGCGCTGGACGCCCTGATCGCGGCCTGACGGCGAGCGTTGGCCATTCGTCAATATTTACTTGATCTTAACCATGGCATTGGTGCCAACTAAATTCCCGCGAACAAGGTCGCAAAGGCCAAGGGATGAGGTATATGGAAGACACGACACAGCAAACAGACCGGGCCTCCGCCGGGTTCATTGAGTTTATGAAAGCGCTCGGCCCGGAAGAGCGCAAGTAACTGACCGCCGCGCTCCGCGAGCCGAACACGTTTCTGGCCGAAGATATGACGGACGTTCTCGCCATCCTTCAGACGCTGAAAAAATAGCCGATAAAAACGGCAGGCCGCCCGGCGAATACTTTGCTCGGCGGCCGTGAACGTCCTATAATTCCCTGGCTACCAAAGGTATCGCGACGGGCGGTGCCGCGCTTGGAGAAGACTCATGGAACGCTCATTCGCACGTGAAGTTGAAATGTTACGCCGCGGCGATGGCGAACATTTTGAAGGCGAAGGCATTCTTGCCATTACCAAAGCGCTTCTGCAGTCCGGCGTATCCTATGTCGGCGGCTATCAGGGCGCTCCCGTGTCTCATCTCATGGACGTGCTCACATCGGACTCCAAGGGCCTGATGTCTGAGCTCGGCATCCACACCGAAGTCTGCGCCAACGAAGCGGCCGCCTGCGCCATGCTCGCGGCCTCGGTCAATTACCCGATACGCGGCGCCGTCACATGGAAATCCACCGTCGGCACCAATGTTGCCTCGGACGCGCTGTCCAATATTGCCTCGGTCGGCGTTATCGGTGGGTCGCTGATCGTTCTTGGCGAGGATTACGGTGAAGGCTCTTCCATCATTCAGGAACGTAGCCACGCCTTTGCGATGAAATGCTCGGTCTGGCTGGTCGATCCACGCGTGAACCATCCGCGCATCGTCGACCTGGTCGAAAAATCGTTCGAGTTGTCGGAGATCAGCAACACGCCCGTGAGGATGGAATTCCGAATCCGCGCCTGTCATGTCACCGGACGGTTTGAGACCAAGGACAACAAAAAGCCGCGCTATTCAATGAACAACAAAATTCCGGAACCGGAATACAACCTCGACCGGATCGCCCTGCCGCCGTCGACTTATCTGCAGGAAAAGATGAAGATCGAGCAGCGCTTCCCAGCGGCGATCAAGTTCATCAAGGAGAACGGCCTCAACGAATTCTTCGATGGCGATTGCGAAGATGTCGGCATTATCTGCCAGGGCGGGTTGTACAATTCGGTGGTCCGCGGACTACAGCAGATTGGCCTCGCCGATCCGTTCGGCAATTCACGCATCCCGATCTATTGCATGAACGTGACCTATCCGATGGTGCCCGAAGAAGTCACCGGATTCTGCGCTGGCAAGCGGTCGGTCTGCATTGTCGAAGAAGGCTTCCCCGCTTATCTGGAACAAGCGCTGAACGCGATGCTGCGCAAGGCCGATCTGAACACAACGATCGTCGGCAAGGACGTCTTCCCCATGGCGGGTGAATACCAGTCCGAAGTGATGATGAACGGACTCGCAAAATTCGTCGAAGGCGCGGTGCCGAAAGGTATCGACCTCGGTCCCATCGCGCTGGTCACAAAAGCCGTGGCCGACAACAAGGAACTGGCCGCCGAACTGCTCGGCTCGCCGATCCCGAAACGTCCGCCCGGGTTCTGCACCGGCTGCCCCGAACGCCCGGTATTCACCGCGCTGAAACTGGCACAGCTCGATCCTGAAATCGGCAATATGCACATTTCGGCCGATATCGGCTGTCATACGTTTTCAACCCTGCCGCCCTTCAACATGGGCAATACAGTTACCGGCTACGGCCTCGGTCTTGCCAGTTCGGCAGGTGTGAAGGATTCAATGGCGCGCCACACGATCTCGATTATGGGCGATGGCGGCTTCTGGCATAACGGTCTGTCCACCGGGATCAGCGGCGCGGTCTATAACAAGCATGACAACCTGCTGATTATCATGGCCAACGGATATTCCTCCGCCACCGGCCAGCAGCATCTGCCGTCCACGACCGCCGGCGGTATCCGACCGCCCGATACCGTGGTGCCGATGGAAAACGCGCTTAAGGGCGTCGGCGTTAAATGGATCAAGAAGCAGTACACCTACCAGGTCAGCACGATGCGCGACCTGATCAAGGAAGCGCTGACATCGAGCGAAAAAGGCCTGAAGGTCATCATCGCCGAGGCCGAATGCCAGATCGCCAAGCAGCGCCGTGAAAAACCGCGGATCTCAAAACTGCTGAAATCAGGCAAGCGCGTCATACGTACGCGGTTCGGCGTCGATGAGGACACCTGCACCGGCGATCATTCCTGCATCCGGCTGTCGGGCTGCCCATCGCTGTCGGTCAAACCGAACCCCGACCCGCTGCGCAAGGATCCTGTCGCCAGCGTGCTGAATTCCTGCGTCGGCTGCGGATTGTGCGGTGAAGTCTCGGATGCGGCGGTGCTGTGCCCGTCCTTCTTCCAGGCGGAAATCGTTCAGAACCCGAATATAATGGACCGGATCGCGCATAAATTCCGCTCGGCCGTCATCGGCATGCTTCAGAGCAAGCAGGAAGCCGCAGAGATCCCGGCCCCGCAACAGGATTCTACCGACGACATCCGGGTAGCAGCCGAATGAGCGCCCTGCCGGAACGTCCTATTTCAATGGTTATCGGCGCCCTCGGCGGCGAAGGTGGCGGAGTTCTGACGACCTGGGTCGTCCGCGCCGCGGAACTGTGCGATTTCCCGACGCAGTCGACATCCATCCCCGGCGTCGCGCAACGAACAGGTGCCACCACCTATTACGTCGAGATATTCCCCGCTCCGCGGGACCAGCTCGACGGGAAACTGCCGGTAATGGCGTTATATGCGGCGCCCGGCAACATGGATATCGTCGTGACGTCCGAGCTGATGGAAGCCGGGCGGATGCTCGAAAACGGCATGGTAACTTCTGACCGCACGACGCTGATTGCTTCGACCCACCGCGTCTATTCGATTATTGAAAAATCGGCGATGGGCGACGGCTTGTTCCGCGGCGACAAGCTCGATAACGCGGCGCAGAAGCTGGCAAAACGTGCAATTCTGTTCGACATTGCAACCCTGGCCGAAAAGGAAGGCACCGTTCTCAACGCCATTATTCTCGGCGTGATCGCCGGGTCGGGCGAGCTGCCGATCCCAGTCGATAACTTTACAAAATCCATCCGCGAATCCGGTGTTGCGGTGGAATCTAACATCAAGGGCTTCGAAATCGGTCTCGCCTACATGAAGGGCGAGCTGAAGCTCCCCGATGCGGCACCGGACAAGAAAATCCGGGCGGCCAAACCGAGCGCCGACAGCCTGATTGCCGAGGTCGCATCGAGCTATCCCGGCGAGGCACTGGCCATTGTCACCGAAGGCGTAAAACGCCTGGTTGACTATCAGAACCCGGCCTATGCGAAGCTTTACTTGGACCGGCTTGCCGGTGTGCTGGCGATCGACCGTGAACGTGGCGGCGAACGCAACAACTGGTCCCTGACGGTCGAGACCGGCCGGTACCTGGCGCTGATGATGTCCTATGAAGACATCATCAGGGTCGCCGACCTGAAATCCCGCCGGTCGCGTTTTGAGCGTATCCGTACCGAGGTGGTGGCGAAGGCGGGGGAGCCTGTCCACATGACCGAGTTCCTGAAACCTGGCTTCGATGAGTTCACGTCGATCATGCCGAGCTGGCTCGGACGGCCGATCATGAACTGGGCCATGGGGAATGACTGGGCGAATAATTACAATTTCGCCATGCGGGTGCGGACACACACAATCTTTGGCTTCGTGCGCGTGTGGGGTCTATCAAAACTGCGATTCTACCGGCCTAAAACCTATCGTTTCAGTCAAGAGCAACCCGCCATCGAAGGCTGGCTCGAAATTGTAAAAGATGCGGCTGTACGCCATTACCAGCTTGCGGTCGAAATCGCCGAACTTGCAAATCTGCGCAAGGGTTATTCAGATACGCATAAACGGGGCCTGCAGAATTTTGCCCGGATAATGGCGGAAATCGCAATTCCGTGTTCGAAGGCGGAGAAGGATCCGGCCTGGGGGGCCGAAGCAGTGACTACACTCCGTGCCGCAGCTCTGGCGGACCCGGAAGGCAATGCGCTGGACAAGGCGTTCTCGTCACTCGATGCTGCACCAACAGCGGCCGCCGCCGAATAGGAGGTTTACCCGCTCGCTACTAGATCTCTTCGCGGGCGACATCCAGCCGCACCAAAACTTCCTTATCGGTGACAATAAATTACGGGTCGTGCCGGAGTGGCCGACGAAGCGGTTCGGCGAGCTTGAATCACAGATGACGGGTATTGCAGCGCCAAGAGAAAGACCCGAAACAATCCCCTACGCTATCCCGAGCGAGGATAGCGGCTTCGTCAACAACTTCATGCAGGCGACCTTCAACCTTGGCCCCGAGTACAATTACTCAAGCGGCCTGCTCAACGACAGCGAAACCCGTATACCCAACATGATCTCCGACTGCATCTCGACCGGCCGGACCCATCTGGCCGACGACCGCAACCTGTTTGCCCATATCCTGTTCATGGCGCAGGACGGAATTTTCATGGTGCAGGACGGAATTGCTATCAGCTACAAGATCAACTGCCCGTCCAAGCTCATGAACGGAATGGTGGAAGCGATGTCCGATCTGCTGTTGGGGTAACCGTCGCAATCCGGCGATTACTTCCCCTTGGTATCCAGTCCGAACAGCTTTGCCGCGTTATGGCCGAGTATGTTCCGCTTTGCCGTCTCATCGATAAACGGCAGGTCGGTGATCACGGTGGGAAGATCAAAATCCCAGTGCGGCCAGTCCGACGCATATAACAACTGCGTTGGCGCCTTGATCGACTCGAAAGTTGCTTCGAGCATCTTCATGTTGGTCTGTTCCATCGGCTGACAGGTGAAAAACATCTCGCTAATATATTCACTCGGCAGGCGCTTCAGATTGGGCGCCTCCGACGAGCGCATTAGGTATTCGCTGTCGAGGCGCTGCTGCATGAACGGCAGCCACGACAAGCCGGATTCGATCCAGATCACCGGCAGTTTGGGGAACCGTTCCGGCAAACCGTTAATCACCCAGTTGGTCATGTGAACGATATTGCACAGCACGAAGGATATCGCGTGCATCGAGATAAACCGGTTGAGCTGACCCATGTAGCCGCTATCCGGCCATTGCGGACCGGCGTGGAATCCGAGCGGTTTGCCGAGCTCTTCGAGCATAGAATAGAGCCGCATATACTGGTTGTGGTGCACCGGCTTGTAGCGGACCGAGGTGATCATGAACCCGGCGACCTTTGGATGATTGGCATATTGCGCGACGATGCGTTCGCACGCGCTTGGTTCCGAGAACGGCAGATAGAGCATCGAATAGATGCCGTCATCGGTGCACAGCACGTTGTCGACCAGCCATTTATTATAGCCTTCGGCCAGACCGACTTCGACCTCGACTTCCGGATGCATACCCAGGGACAGCAACGGCGTCGGAAACGTAATCTGATAATCAATGGCCAAGCATTCCATGGCGCGGCGGATCAACACCACATCCCGGTGGGCGCCATCTTCCGCCTCGGCAATTTCCTCTAGTCCCTGGTCGTGACTGACGCGCCCGCCGACACCCTGATTTGGTGGAAACCCGGACGAAGTCATAATACCCGGGTGAACCTGCCCGTTCCGCACAAAACTGTTTGCGATATCCCGAATTACGTCGCTGGGTATCTCAGCGACGATTTCCGACCAGGACTGATTTTCAAAATGATGGGCGTCAACGTCGACGATCAACCATTCGTCTAGGCCGCGTTCAGTCATCATCCTTTTGGCCCGCGCGAGCGTTTCGCGGGTATCGGATGCCTTCCCGAGCTGATTGAGCTCCCGGGGCTGTTCGATACCGCTATCCATATTTTTCTCCTGCGTCAGTGTGTCATCAGGACCGGGAGGTTCACGGTCTGCAATACGAAGCGCGTTTAACCGCCGAGGATCAGTTCCCGCAGCCGGCTCAGGCATAAAGTGTAGCGCAAATTCGCGGCGACGGAAGCGGTTTAAAGCACCGGGTTGTTCAGTGCTTTCAGGACGACTTCAGGGGTCATCGGCATCTCGGTCACGAGCGCTCGGTGCGACCGAAGGGCATCGTTGACCGCACACATGATCGCTGCGGGCGCGCCAACAGTACCTGCTTCACCTGCGCCTTTTGCGCCGAGCTGAGTACCCTCGGCCAACGTTTCCACATGGCCGACCTCTATATCTGGCATTTCCGCAGCCATCGGTACCATGTAGTCGGCGAGTGTGCCGTTCAACAGGTTTGCATCGTCGTCATAGATGCAATGCTCGAACAAGGCGCCACCGATGCCCTGTACCACCCCGCCGCGGATTTGCTCGTCCACCAAAAGTGGGTTGATAACCCGTCCGCAATCTTCAACTACCCAGTGTTTCATTAGCGTCACGAAACCTGTCTGCAGATCAACTTCTACCAAGGCACCCTGTATACCGTTCGCGATGCAGAAAGGTGCCTGTGGCGCGTAGTGACGGGTCACCGCCAATTCAGGCTGCGTGCCGGGCGGGAGAAGATCGTGCCGGAAATGCCCTGCCTCAGCGACCTCCGCCAGGCTCATCCGAACATCGCCCGTTTCCCGGTCGCAAACACCTCCCGCACCAACATCAAGAGACTGCGGGGAGGTTTGCAAGATCGCACCGGCGAGAATGCAGAGGCTCTCCGCAAGCGCATCTGCAGCCCGCCAGGCCGCTTCGCCACCAACAGTTAATCCACGAGACGCCCAGGCGCCGCCACCGTATGGCGTGACTGCCGTATCGCCCGAGAAAGTGATGGCGATATCTTCCATACCAACGCCGAGGCGATCGCCGACAATCTGCAGAATGCCCGTCGGCGTTCCCTGCCCCTGATCCGTGACGCTGGTGATGACATTGATCTTACCGGTAGGCTCGAGCTTGACCGTTGCACCGTCCTGCGTGGAAACCCGAGCTTGCGCCGGGCCATAATATGCGCCGCCAACCGCAGTCAGTTCGACGAACGTCGCGAGACCAATCCCCCGCCAGATGCCGTTTTCCCGAAGGCCAGCCTGCTCCCGCCGTAATTCATCGTAGTCCATCATCGCCAGAAGCTTATCGAGACACTCATCCAGCGACAGAGGGGACAGCGGCACACCGGAAAGCGTCTGGGTAGGGAACGCCTCAGCAGGAATATAACTATTCCGGCGAAATTCAGCAGGGTCGACACCAGCTTTCGCTGCAGCGAGGTCAACCAGTTGCTCCGTGACGGCGGTCGCGATGGGCTGACCGACGGCGCGATACATCGCAACGGTAGGACGATTTTGAAACGCGGCGCGAAACCTCCCCGAATAGGCACTCAGTGCATATGGTGCGCCGGACAGGTTAAGGTTCATCATACCCTCGCCGATGGAGGCTCTCTTATAAGCAGAATACGGTCCGATCCCACCAACAGCGTCGACAGTCATTCCGGTAACCCGGCGCTCGTCCGCCTTAAGCGACGCTATTACAACATGGTCGCGCGAATGCATGTCGCTGACGAAGGACTCCAGCCGGTCTGCCACAAACTTTACCGGGCGTGCTAGAACGCGGCTCAGCGCTGCCGTTGCGATTTCGTCTCCATAGACATGCAGCTTAATACCGAATCCCCCGCCTACGTCTGGACAGAGCACACGGACCTTGTGTTCATCAATGCCAAGATGGCGGGAAATCACATCTTGTTGTTGCCAGGGGGTCTGGTGGGATGCATAGACAGTCAGGCTTTCATCACCCGGGTTCCAGTCTGCCACGGTCGCCCGAGTCTCCAATGGGACCCCTGTATGCCTTCCAAACGTGAATTTCGCAGATACTGTCCAGTCGTCTTTTGTTTCCTCTGCCTCTTTGCCCGCTCGGGCCTCAAAGGCGAGATTGTCGGTATCACCGGGATGCACAAGCTGAGCTCCTGGAGCAAGTGCCGCTCCAGCGCCTGAAACAGCCGGAAGCGCATCCCAGTCGATAGCCAGCAGATCTACCGCGTCTTCTGCAAGCGCACGGGACATCGCTACAACCGCAGCCACCGGCTCGCCCTGCCAGCGAACGATATCTATCGCCATCGCATGTTGTTCAGGACTGCGTAAGGAGGGTATGTGCGCCGCGCCACCCGTCCATGGGGTACACAGGATTGCAAGTTCGGCGCCCGTTAATATAGCAACGACGCCTTCCGCCTTAATCGCTGCCGTTTTATCTATCGACACTATGCGGGCATGAGGGTGCGGCGAGCGGGCGAATGCCACGTGAACCATCCGGGGAAGCTGTATATCGTCAGAATACCGCCCCCTGCCGGCAACGAGGCGCTTCGCATTGGGTCGGCTGACCCGCTTTCCGATTAATCCGTTGTTATTACCAACCGTGTTCAAGCCCTTCACCATACCTCCGGTATCCCATGTTGCGAACCTGAGGGCTCTTACAATCATCCAGATGGTTCAGCCCGCGCGTCGCCATGTGTCTTAATTGTACTCAGGTAAACGGTTAACGAATATAGCCTAACGAATCGACTCAAACTGAGCCTTATGTTAAATGACGGAGCGATCAAAATAGCAAATAGAGGCTTAACGGGAGTTTTTTGAATGAACTATCTTAAATTGTTTCTCGGCACGGCGGCTGGCGTTGCGCTTGCAACCACGGCATCCGCTCAGACCGTCGGTATCGGTTCTACGAAAGCCGGCGCCGTCGCGCAGATCACCGCAACCATTTCCAAAGCGGTCTCCGAACATGGCGGCATCCAGATGCGCAAGCAGACCATGGGCGGCACGCAGCAGTACATCCCGGTCGTGAACGCCGGTGAGCTGGAATTCGCGATCTCCAACATCACCCAGTACCACATGGCACGCACGGGCACCGGACTGTCGAAGGGCACGCCTTACAAGGATCTTCGGCTGGTCGCAACGATGATGAAATTCACCGTCAGCCCGGTTGTGCCGCTGAAATCCGGCATCACCAAGACCTCACAGCTTAAAGGCACCAGGATGGCCGTTGGCTTTAAGGGCGCACCGCTTTTTGTGAATCTTCACAGTGGTTCCTTGGCAACTGCCGACCTCACCCCGGCTGATATCAAGCCGGTGCCGCAGGTTGGTCTGGTGCAACATTGGCGCGCCTTTATGGCCGGTAAGATCGACTGGGTCATTGCCGCTGCCGGTTCGGGCTTTGTGAAGCAGATGAACGCCAAGATCTCCGGCGGTGTGCGTCATATCAGCTTCCCGAACACACCCGAAGCGCTGGCCAAGATGCACAAGTTTTTCCCGAAGAGCAACTGGGAAACCATTGCACCTCGCAAGGGACTGACCGGTGTGGTTGAGCCGACCAACTTTATTTCCTACGACTACATGCTCTGGACCCACAAAGGCATGTCGAATGACACGGTCTACAAAGTGACTAAAGTCATGCACACGCAGGAAAAGCAGCTGAAGGAAGGCGGACCGCTGTGGCGTTCGTTCCAGGCCAATGAGCGCCTCGCGAAACCGCAGGGACACCCCTACCACCCCGGCGCGATGAAGTATTACAAGGAAGCTGGCCTCTGGCCGTCCAAATAATACGCGTCAGCATCTGACGACGTTCGCCCGCATCCCCCACCGGGATGCGGGCGTTTTTGTTTCTGGCGTATCCGGCATCGCTCCGATACCGATAAAGCCTTAGACAACAGACATAAACTGCTTCAATAATGCCCTTAGAAGCGACCTCTAGGTCGCCGTTTGACAGGACAATTTTGTGGAGGTCCGGCCTTGGCCGACAATACTGCTGCTTCTAAAGACAATACTCAAAATGAGAAGGGCGATCTCCTTCTTGCCGCGCGAACGGAATGCAATCTCGTCAAGGTTCTGACCCTTGGGCTGGGTTCGTTGATTACACTTATCGTCCTCACCTGGGCGGTCGAACTCTGGCTAAAAATTGGATTCCAGTGGTTCGACGAACAGGCGATGGCAGCCTGCCTCGGTCTCACACTCGCCATTATTTTTATCCGCTACCCGTTTAGCGGCGGCCGGGACCGGCCGTCACTGCCGTGGTACGACGCTGTTCTCGCTGTCATCGGCTTAGCGACCTGTCTTTTCCTCGCCTATGTCTATGGCGACTTCGAGGCAAACCCGTTCCTTGAGCGGCCGACCATGTTCAAGATCGGTATTATCTTGATCCCGATGATCTGGGAATGTCTGCGTCGGACAACGGGTTGGAGCCTGACGATCGTCTTCAGTACTTTCTTCGCCTATGTGTTTATCGGTCATCTGATGCCCGGCATGCTCGAAGGCAAAGAGCAGAAATTCGTCCGTGCAATCGCTGAACTGGGTGTGAGCAACGTCGCTATTCTCGGACTGCCGACGAAGATTATCGTACTCACAGTCGTTCTGTTTATCTGGATGGGTCAACTTCTGTTGCACACGGGTGCGTCGGAATGGTTCACAGACCTCGCAGCCGCGATCATGGGGCGTTCCCGTGGCGGCTCGGCAAAGATCGCCGTCGTCGCATCAGGTCTGTTTGGCTCGATCTCCGGCTCCGCCGTTTCCAACGTCGCCTCGACCGGCGTTATCACCATCCCGCTGATGCGACAGGCCGGGTATGACGCCAAGACAGCGGGTGCGATCGAAGCCGTGGCGTCCACGGGTGGACAGATTATGCCGCCTATCATGGGCGCAGCCGCCTTCCTGATGGCAGAATTGCTGGAACTGGAATACACCGAGATCATTCTCGCTGCCCTGGTTCCCGCGGCACTCTATTATCTCGCTGTATTCGTGCAGGCGGATCTTGAAGCCGCCAAGAAAGGTATCGCGCCGCTTCCGAAGGACCGAATCCCGCCACTTCTCCGCGTGCTGAAAGAAGGCTGGTTCTTTGTCATACCCTACGCGGTGCTGATTTACACTCTCTTCACACTGAACATGCCACCGCAGGAATCCGCCTTCTGGGCGGCAATCTGCGTCGGTATCGTCAGTGTGGTTTTTGGGTACAAGGGACACCGCCTTAAATTCCGCCAGCTCTGGGATTCGATCGCAAACTGCGGTCGGCAATCCGCCGAGATTATTGTTATCGGCGCGATGGCAGGAATTATCATCGCCATTCTCGACCGGACCGGTCTGGGGCAGGCGCTGACCCTCATTCTGGCGGCGGTCGGAGAAGACAGCTTGTTCCTGCTGCTGATTTTGACAGCGCTCGTATCGATCCTGCTGGGGATGGGTATGCCGACATCGGCAATCTACCTGCTCCTGGCGACGATGATCGCACCGTCGCTGATCAAGCTTGGAGTCAATCCGATCGCAGCACATATGTTCGTGCTGTATTTCGGACTGATGTCGATGATAACGCCACCGGTTGCGATAGCGGCTTTTGCCGCGGCATCTCTATCGGGTGCAAAACCGATGGAGACCGGGGCAACCGCAGTTCGGCTAGGCTGGATTGCGTATGTCATACCGTTCGTGTTCGTGCTGTCGCCGTCTCTGCTCGGTCAGGGTGAGCTGATTAACATTATAACGGCGACGGTCACCGCCTTTGCTGGGGTCTGGGTCGCGTCATGCGGCCTGATAGGCTACCTGTTCGGTCCCCTGTCTCCGATAATGCGACTGCTGTTCTTCGTTTCGGGTATATTGCTCCTGCTGCCGGCGGATGCGATCCCGTACGGACTAGTGATCAATGCGGCTGGTCTTATCCTTGCCGTGATCGTGGTCATGAAAGACCTCGGCGCGAACAAGGAGAAACGAAAAGCTGCCAAGGCGGCAGCTGCCGCCGAATAAGAGAAAACGATGACAAAAAGGGGCGGTCTTCGGACCGCCCCTTTTTATATGTTCGAACAGCTTTATCCGCAGGCTTCGTCTATCGCTGCGAGGACCCGCTCGGGTGTCAGGGGCAATTCCCGGATACGCACACCGATCGCATCTTCGACCGCATTCGCGATCGCCGATGCCACTGGCAGCATGCATCCCTCACCAATACTTTTGGACCCGAACGGTCCCGGACCGTGACCCTGCTCCTGCAGAATAGACACGAACCCGTCGGGAATGTCTGTCGCCAGCGGAACCCGGTAATCCAGTCCATTACCATTCATCAGGATAGCACCGTCATAGACCATGCAGGGAAAGAGCACCCCAGTAAGCCCCATGACCGCAGAACCTTCGTCTTGCCCCCGGCAGACAAGCGGATTGATCGCGCGTCCCGCATCGCCGGACACGACAAGCTGCAACAAACGGATCAGCCCCGTCTCGCGGTCGACCTCAACCTCGGCCGCACCCCACCCGAATTCCCAGGACACGCACTGCGACTCCAGTGGTGCCGCGTGATCCAGTTCAGGTTTGAAAAACCCGGCGCCGGTGAACTCATATCCCGTACCGCCGTAATACCCCATGATCATGGGTGCCAGTGGATGGGCGTCGTTTCCCTTGCGGATCGACCAGTCGTCGAGTTCGATCTCATCAATGCCGCAATCGAGCTCTCTCGCGGCAAATTCAAGGACCTTCTGTTTTGCTACCAGCGCCGCCTGCTGAACCGCCTGCGCCGTCCCGATGATCGCCGAACTGGCATTCGTACCCTGCTCGAACGGCGTATAATCGGTGTTGAGCTCCGGATAAACGACCCGGTCGAGCTGTGTATTCAACAGTTCCGCGACAATCTGCGACATGGCCGTATGAATGCCCTGCCCGATCTCGATCGCGCCGCACTCGAGATATACGCCGCCGGTTGTCGTAATTCGGATCCGGGCCTGCGAAGGCTTGTTCACGCCGCCGGCGTCTTTGAATCCGATAGACACGCCCATGCCACGCCCGTCGCCGCGGGAACGCGCCTCGTACCCCACCCGGTCGGCCACAACCTTGAGCCCCGCCCGAAGGTCTGAATCTATGCCGCTTTCGCCCGGCACGTAGGCCTCGCCGAGGTTTTTGACATTCTGCATGCGCAGATCGAGAGGGTCGCGCCCCAGGGCGCGGGCGATGATGTCAACCTGTGATTCAGACGCCCACGATGCCTGCGTGCCGCCAAAGCCGCGATAAGGCCCTGCCGGCGTCGTATTCGTCAGGATGCAGTCACAATCAATATTCAGGTGCTGCCAGTTATACGGCCCGGGCAGGCGGTAGCCCGCTTTCTCAGCCACCAACGGGCTTGCATCGGAATAGGCACCGGAATCGAGCAGAATATGCCCGGATCGCGCGACGAACGTGCCGTCGGCCATCACGCCCGTCTTCACGTCCAGGATCGCAGCATGCTGGCTCTGCGTCAGAAAATTTTCTTCCGTCGTCATACAGAACCTGACCGGCTTGCCGGACAGGCGGGCCAGCAGAATAGCGATCGGCTCGGTTTTACAGTTGTTCTTCGCACCGTAACCGGCCCCCAGATAGGGGACCCGAACCCGGATGCGGTTCTCCGGATACTGGAAAACCCGGGCCAGTTCCTTGCGCAGCGGGAACGGGTTCTGCGTACTCGACCAGATCTCGATGACGTCACCATCCATCCGGGCAACGGTCACGAATGGCTCAAGGTGGAAGTGCTGATCGCGCGAAAAGACGAAACGATCTTCGAAGATATGATCGCAACGGTCGAACGCGGCCTCATCGCCGGTCTCGTATGAAAAGCGATAGCAGTTATTGCGCCCGAGACGGCGGGCTCCGCTGGCCCCCTGGCCATAGGCGGGCACGACACCCATCGGCTCTTCCTCGAACAGCTCGGGCGCCGTCTCCGCCATTGCTTCTTCGACAGTGGCAACGGTCGGCAAAATTTTGTACCCGACCGTGATCTGTTCCAACGCCGCAACAGCCTGCAATTCAGTCTCGGCGGCAACCGCAGCAACGGTATCCCCGATATACCGCACCTTATCCATCGCGACGATCGGCTGGTCCTTGATGAAATAGCCATAGGTCGGGTTGAGCCCGTCAAGGTCGTCCCGCGTGACCACGGCATGCACCCCCGGCATTCCACGCACCTTCGATGCATCTATGGACGTGACGCGCGCATGCGCATGCGGCGAGCGGAGTACCTTGGCATGCAGCATGCCGGGGAAGGAGACGTCCACTGTATAAGTGGCCGCGCCGGTTGTTTTAGGCACAGCATCCTTACGGACAGTATCATGGCCGACGACGTCCAGATTGGCTGACATCTCATTCATTTGCCCGTCTCCAGCGGAATCAAAGCAGCTTTTTCTACCGCCTCGATAATCATTTCGTAGCCCGTACACCGGCAGATATTGGCGCCCATCCAGACCCGGATCGTCTCGCGGTCGGGAGACGGGTCACGGTCGAGCAACGCCCGCGCCAGCATGATCATACCGGGCGTACAGTACCCGCACTGAAAGGCGCTGTTTTCTATAAAGGCCTGTTGAACAGGATCGAGCGCGCCGTTTGCCGCTGCGAGTCCTTCGACCGTGCGCACATTCATCCCGTCGGTCTGCCACGCAAACGTGGCGCAGCTCGACACCGGCTTGCCGTCGAGCAGGACGGTGCATGCACCGCAGGCCCCAAGATCGCAGGACAGTTTCGTCCCGGTCAGCGCCAACCGGTCGCGCAAAACGTCGATCAGCATTTCCTCGGGACGCACATGGAATTCCTGCGTGACGCTGTTAACGGTGCAGGAAACAAACGCCATCTCTCCGCTCATGACGCATCTCCCCGCCGCAATCGATCAACCAGCCGGCGCGACAACACGCCGACCATGCGTCGACGATATGCGGCACCCCCCATTGGATTATCGATGGGATCCGGCAGTGCGGCCGACAGCGCATCTTCCATGTCATCAATTCGCCCCAACCAGAAAAACGGCGTGGTGTGGGCACACCCCACACCGACGGAAACAACACCTCCGTCCAGCCCGACGGCAACACTGACCACCGGCTTCAGGCTGCGGTCGAAGCTGAGCCGCGCCGTCATCGATACCGGAATGTCTATGGCGGTCAGCAGGGCGCGATCCGGGTAATCCTGATGCGCAGACAACGCCGGTAACGAGATTTCGCCAGCATCGGTCAGGAAGATAAGCTTTGCGCCGATTACGCCAAGCAGCACAGGACCATCATAGGCCCGCTCCGCGGCCATCAGATTACCGCCCACGGTCCCGGTCATCCTGATGCGGACATTTCCGATTGTCGTCCATGCTGCCTGGAAAGCGGCCAATCGCGTGGCGAGAAGCGGTGAGGTTTCGACGTCCCAATGGGTCGCCAACGCACCGACACGGATAAAGTCGCCTCGATCCTCTATTCCGCAGAGCGTCGGCAGCGCCGAAAGGTTGATCAGCGTACCGGCCGTATCGCCACTGCGCATTCGGCGGATCAGATCGATTCCACCGGCGATTATCGATGCATCCGGCGTGCCGGACAGGGCGGCGACAGCCTCGGCGGGCGTGCTCGGTCGTTGAAGATGAAAGGGCGCTATCGCGCGGTGAGTTCGGGATATCCATCCCGCATCTGTGGCATGCGTGTACATAGACGCAGGTTCGAAATCTGACGCCGCCTTGTCAACGAAAATCGGGCTCAAGCGAGAAGGAACTCGAACGAAAAAGGGCGGCCCGAAGGCCGCCCTAATTCTTATCAGGCAGTATCGATTAGGAACCGAGCTGCTTGAACTGGTAGCGGTACGGCCACTTGTGGCCCGCCTCTTCCATGTACTTCATGTACTTTTCCATGATCGCCGGGCCATCGATGCCATAGCCCTTATGCAGATCCTGAGCACGCTCGTTCGGCCAGTCTTTAAGTGCAGATGCCCATTTGGTCTGCTGCACCGTCGGCAGTATGGTCACAAAGGCACCCGCCTTCTTCAGCTTGGCAAGACCAAGAGCCTCACTCTCGTATGAGTCGATTGTGGCAACCTTTTCGTAGCTTACCGCCGCTTCGTCGATAATCTTCAGAACGTCGGCAGGCAGTTTCTTCCGGGTATTGTTATTCATCGTCATGATTGTCTGCGCCATGGCACCCAGGTTCACGATCTTGAAGTGTGGTGCCGGCTCATGGAATTTAAAGCCGAAATACACACCCGGGAACATGATGAACCCGGAAGCAACACCGGTTGACAGGGCATTATACGCCGTCGGCAGGCTAGTCGTCACCGGGATAGCGCCGTACCGCTCTACCCACGGAAGGTTCGGGCCAGCCGCGATGATTTTTTTGCCTTTAAGTTCGCTGACGTCGTCCCATTTGAACTTGGTGCCCAGGCCGTAATTGTCGAACCCGGTCATCGCGATCATCTTCTGCTTATACCTCTTGTCGAGCATATCGTAGGTTTCCGGATGCTCGGCCATGACCCGGCGCTTCACCGCAACCTGCTTGCGGATGTCGCCCGTGGTAAACGGCGTGAAGTAATCCCAGTTCATCGGCAGCATCTTGGCGCTCTCGAAGCAGACGCAAAATCCGCCTATATCGAGCAGGCCTTTTTCAACGGCCTCCAGGGTCTCATGGACCTTGGCGATCTTGCCGGCATAGGCGTGAATGAAGCGGACCTTGTGCTTGGTTTCCGCTGCCACCCGCTTGGTCACCAGATCCGCGAAATGGTGTTCCATATTGCGGACATAGGCGACGGGTTTGCTCGGATGGCCGGCGCCCATACGAAGAACATAAGTCTTCGCATTGGCCGTTGCACCAAATGCAAGCGAGCCTGCAAGTATGGCGGCAACACCCGCCGTTATCTTAGCCGTATTTTTCAAAACGAACCTCCGTTATAGGTAGATTAAGTTTAACAATTTGGCTCTTCAAAATCGTATCACAAAAGAATTACATGTGAAAGCTTGTCTTCTCTTTGTCGTGCTGCATCAGACAAACTGCGGCAACCAGTTGGCAATCTGCGGAAATGCATAGATCGCCGCAGCTGTGACCAGCATCAGGATCCAATAGGGAATTGATCCCTTGAAGATCTCCGATAACTGCACCCCGGAATCTGGGACAGCTCCTTTCACCACGTACACCACGAGCCCGAACGGGGGTGTCAGCAGCCCTGCTTCGATGAGCAGAATCCCGAATATTGCGAAGGCCAGCGGATCCATTCCAACGTCCAGCAACGCAAACAGCGGAACCGTCAGCAGAATTATCGATATGGAATCGAGGATCATGCCAAGGACGATCCAGATAACCACCATCATCAGAATAACCAGCGCACCTTCGCCCACGGCATCCTTGATAAGCGTATCAATGTCCGCCAATGACAGGAAACGTGCATACATGCCCGCCGTGACCAGCAGGATCATGATCGGTGCCGAAGTTTTACCGGCATCGATGACGGCCTCGACAAGGCCCTTCACACGCAGCCCCTTGATGATGGCAAGAACCATCGCGGCAAGGGCGCCAATGCCTGCAGCTTCGGTCGCCGTGAAGGCACCGCCCCAGATACCCCCCATAACCAGCACGATGATCGCGACCACACCGACGGTGGACACGATCTCTCCCTTCGTGATGGGGTCAAGTTCTTCGGGCGGAATCTCGGGCGCCAAGGACGGATTCAGCTTTACCGCACCGATCGTGTACGCAATGAACAGGGCTGAAAGCAGAATACCGGGAATAATGCCGGCGACAAAAAGTTTGCCGATGGATTGTTCGGTAATGATCCCCCAAACGATCAGTAGAACGCTTGGCGGGATAAGCATACCGAGACACGCAGACCCGGCGATGGAACCCAGCGCGAATTCCCTCTTGTATTTGAACTTCATCATCTCCGGATAGGCGATCCGGCTAAAGGCAGCAGCCGACGCGATGGATGTACCCGTGACCGCTGCAAAAGCGGCGTTGCCTGTTACGGTCGCGACCGCAAGACGCCCGGGGATACCGCCAAGGCATCGATTGATTACCTTGTACAGATCCCCCGCCGCACCGCATTTCGCGACGAAATCTCCCATCAGAACGAATAGCGGTATCGTCGCAAACACATAGTTCCGGACCAATTCATATGCGGCACCACCAACCTGGGCGGATGCGAGATACCAGTCTTCGAAAATGAAATAGGTGCCCACCATCGCCGTAATGCCAAGGGCAAGCGCGATATGCACCCCTGCGAAAATCGCCACGAGCATCCCGACAAGCGAGAGCACCATGAGTGTGTTCAGTTCCATTGGTGTGCTCCGACTTTCCTATCGCTGGTCCGTATTTTCAAAAGTGTCATATCTCTTCCGTGGCTCCGGACCCGGTCGCCTGCGCCCCCGGTGTCATATCGTTGCCTACCGCCGCCCGCATCAGATGGACGAAGTAAAGCAACGTAATGAAGATCGCCGAGGCAATGATGATGGTTCGGACCGGGTAGACCGGCACTTCAAGCGCGCCAATTCCCTGGTATTCGCTGATTTCCCAACCGTTGATCATGTCGGTCCACCCGCCAACAGCAATCCCGATCATCAGCATCATGCCCATCAGATACGAGACGGCGTTTACGACATGCCGCCAGCGTTTGTTCATATGGTCGTAAGTGATGGTTGTCCGAAGCATACTGCCAGTCAGAATTGCCAGCGGCACCTGCAGGAAGACAATTGCCGGGACGGAGTTGGTGACGATCTCGTCGCCGCCTAGAAAGGCGGAGAAGATCCCGCGTCCGACGACTTCGATGAAGATAATCACGGCAAGCAACATCAGCCAGGCGGCCGCAACATAATTTAATGTCGAACAGATGCGTTCTAGTGCGCGGAACATAGTGTCCTCCCATTTTCGCGATCGGGTCTCATTTTATCGAACCCGTTTTCCGCTTTGTATCGGGCAAGAGGGCACAGAACCATGTCTGCGCCTCCAACACTGACAGTATAAATTATCGTTTGCTAATTTATAACGCAACCCGCTACGGCATCGGAATTTCCTGTTCGTTCTCGGGCACGTTCCAGCCCCTGCGGGTGGCAGGGCGGTCGAGAATTTCGAGATACCAACGACGGACGTTCGGGAAGTCATTCAGATCAACCGTCTGCCAGTCGAATCGGGCAACCCAGGGCCACACGGCCATATCCGCAATCGTGTAGTCTTTGCAGGCGAGATACGCGCTTTTGCCCAGTCGCTCGTTCATCACACCGTAGAGACGTTTGGTCTCGTTGCGATACCGGTCTTCTGCATATTGCGCGATCCCGGGGTTGTACTTTGTAAAGTGATGACACTGGCCGAACATCGGTCCGACGCCGCCCATCTGGAACATCAACCACTCCATCGTCGACCATTTGTCATCAGGATCCTGAGGCCAGAACTTTCCAGATTTGTCGGCGAGATACATCATGATCGCACCCGATTCCATCAACGATTTCCCGTTATCGTTATCGAAAACCGCCGGGATCTTGTTATTCGGGCTGATCTTCAGAAAGTCTGGTGCGAATTGTTCATCCTTGCCGATATTGATCGCGTGTGTGGTGTAGTCCAGCCCGCACTCTTCGAGCATCAATGACACTTTGCGCCCATTCGGTGTGAACCATGTGTAGAGATCAATCACTTAGGGGTCTCCCTTCTTGGAGTTAATTTTTGAGGTACTCTATAAATCCGGCGTAGATTTCGGCGGTGCGGGCCAGTTGGACAGTTCCGACGCCATTATGTCCGCCTGGATATCCTGTACCTCTTCATTGGCAAAATTGAGTTCGACCTTCACGCCGTTCGGGTCCATCAAAAAGAGCTGGAAGAGCCCCTGATCGTCGACCTGGCGTTTCGTGTAGTCGATCCCCTTCGCATCGAGATGTTTCATCATGTCCTGCAGGCCCGTCGCCCGGAATGCCACATGATCGACAACACCGGACCCGCTGGTCGCGGTGGATTGCTGTCCCAGGTATTTCTTGCGGTTTTCGGACACATCCGCGCCGCCTTCCGCTAGATGCAACACCGGCTCATCTCCGAGATACATCCAGTGCACCGGCATCTTGAAATCAGGATGCGGCCCGGAAACCATGCCCAGCACATCCGCATACCAGTCGCGTGTCCCGTCAAGATCCGCCGTCTGGATCAGAAAATGTTCCAAATGCGTCAGTGGCATCGTATCCCTCACCTGTAGATTATCGATTATCCTACCGTATATTACATAATTGCGAAATGTCTGAGAGACCGGACTCGATCACAATGCTCTAAAAAATTTGCCTCTCAAGGCGAATTAGATCGGCTATACCTCGGACAGAATAATAGAGGGATGATTCAAAATGACTGCCTATTGGCTGGCGCGTGCCAAGATCAACGACCATGACGAATACATGAAATACGCCACGAAGGTGCCGGCGATTCTGGAAAAATTCAACGGTAAGATCCTGACCCGCGGCGGGAACAGCAAGACACTTGAAGGCAAAAATTATTTCGAACGCTTCGTTGTAATCGAATTCCCGTCGATGGCCGAGGCCGAGGCCTGTTTCAACTCTGAAGAATACAAAACTGCGGCGACGTTTCGCCGTCAGAACGGTGTCGGTGACAATGAACTGACCATCGTCGAAGCCGGTGATCTCACGCCCACCGAGTAACCTGCCCCCCGAATACAGACACACGAATACAGACACACGATTACTGACACAGGATTACAAAGGAATAGAAATGACGAAATACGTTGTTACCCCTATGAAGTTGCCCGCGGTCGCGATCGCCGACACGGATGAACTTTTCCCGGTTCGCCGGATCTATTGCGTCGGTCGCAACTACGCAGAGCATGCCCGTGAAATGGGCTCGGACCCGGATCGCGATCCGCCGTTTTTCTTTATGAAGCCGAACAACTCAATCATCGCCAACGGCGCGGATTTTCCGTATCCGACTATGTCGGAAAACGTCCATTACGAAATGGAACTGGTCGTCGCGATCGGTACCGGCGGCAAGGACATTCCCCAGGCGCAGGCAAACGAACATATTTATGGCTATGCCTGCGGCCTTGATATGACACGCCGCGATCTGCAGATCGGCATGCGTGAAAAAGGACGTCCCTGGGAAATCGGAAAGGCGTTCGACAATTCCGCACCCTGCGCCGAAATCCAGCCGGCCTCCAAGATCGGACATCCGTCGACCGGGACTATCTGGCTCAAGGTCAACGGCGAGACCAAACAGACTGCCGATATCGCAGACCTAATCTGGGACGTACCGGAAACGATTGAATATCTCTCCGGCCTGTTCGAACTTCAGCCCGGCGACCTGATCTATACCGGTACCCCTGCCGGTGTCGGACCGATCGTGGCTGGCGATGTCATGGAAGGCCATATCGACGGTGTCGGCGACATCACCATAAAAGTCGCCTGATCACCGACCTCGGCAAAAAACTTATAAACAGGAAGGAACCCCCGTCATGTCTGGCCCCGTCATAAAGAAACAGGACATCCTCGACGCCTGCAAAGGCATGCTGCAGAAGCAGCTCTACATGGTTCACACATTCCCGACCAACGGCATGGGCCCGGTTATGGAAAATATCGAGCCGCACCTTAAATTCCAGATCGAACTGGAAGAAAAGGGCATCATGTTTGGTGCCGGACCGTTCTGGGACGATAATGAAGAGATCTGGGAAGGCGAAGGAATGGTCATCATCCGCGCCGGCTCCCTAGCGGAAGCCAAGGAGATTGCCGCCTCTGACCCCATGCATTCCAGCGGCGCGCGCGACTTCAAGGTGCGCCCGTGGCTGATGAATGAAGGCACGGTTACAGTAAAAATCCGCTACTCCGACGGCAGCCGCGAAGTCGTCTGAGGGTTTTCCGCCCGATACTGACAATAGACCGGCGCGCCTGTTTGACGCGCCGGGGCTAGCGCGCGCCAGAAACGTCGAGGACCGTGCCGCTGACATAGCTCGCCTCGTCGGAAAGAAGCCAGACGATCGCATTCGCGACCTCATCCGGTTTTCCGACACGCTCCATCGGCAACGTCGGACCGACAGCGTCCACACGACCTGCCGGCTGGATCTCCGTGTCGATCACCCCGGGGCTGACGGCGCATACCCGAACGCCCTCGGCGGCAACTTCTTGTGCCAGCCCGAAGGTGAAACTGTTGATGGCCCCCTTGCTCGCCCCGTAATGCACGGACGCCCCCGCACCGCCCAGGTCGGACGTCCGCGAAGACAGGTTGACGATAACGCCACCATCACCACCATGCTTCGTCGACATCCGCTGCAGAGCTTCGCGCGCGCATAGGATGGTGCCCACGACATTGATCATCATGTGCCGCGTCAGGTCGTCTCTGCCAATTTCATCAATGCGTGTAAGCGGCCCAAGAATGCCGGCCGAATTGACCAATCCTGTGGGAACGCCGAGTTCCGCATCGCAGGTTTCGAACAGGCGGACGACATCGGCTTCAACGGAAATATCGGCCTGTACGGTAATTGCGCGTTGCCGGCGCGCCAGAACCTCGGTCACGACCTCTTCCGCGCGTGCCGCATTGCCCTGATAGTTTATGCAGACATCCCAGCCTGCCTCGGCGGCTTTGAGCGCAGTCTCTGCGCCGATACCGCGCCCCCCACCCGTAATCATCAGAATGCCGCTCATAAGTTGCTCCCGTTTCGACCCAGCGTCACACTCGACCAGTGCCGCCCGGCCAAGTCAACACGGTCGATTGACTAGCGACGCTCCTGATAGGAAAATACACAAAAATGGAGCAATCTCTCTTGGCGCAAAATGGCGAGACCCCCGGAAAAATCAGGCTCGCCGCAGATATTGGCGGCACATTCACGGACATAGCTGCCTTCAACACCTCGACCGGCCGGCTTCATTTCGGCAAGACGCTGTCGACCCCCGGCTCCCTGATTGATGGCATCGCGACCGGCGCGTCCAGGGCGGATGCGGCCTTTGCCGATGCCGATATTTTTCTGCACGGTTCGACTGTTGCCATCAATACGATGCTGGAACGCACGGGCGCAAAAACAGCACTGCTCATCACCGAAGGCTTTCGCGATATATATGAAATCGGCCGTATCAACCGGCCGGATGCCTATAATCTGTTCTTTCAAAAACACGAACCACTGGTCGAACGCGCTCTGCGTTTTGAAGTACACGAGCGCCTGTTCGCCGAGGGCGAGGTCTACAAGCCCCTCGACGAGGACCATGTCCGCGCCACGTGCCGCCGTCTGCGCGACGAAGGTGTCGAGGCCGTCGCGATCCTGTTACTGCACTGCTATGCCAATCCTGCCCACGAACTCCGAGTCGGGGAAATCGTCGAGGAAGAACTGCCGGACGCGTTCGTCTCAACCTCTCATGAGCTCAGCCAAGAATATCGCGAATTCGAACGCTGTTCGACGGTCGTCGCCAACGCCTATATCGGCCCGAAGATCAAAAACTATATCGGCGGGATCAATGACCGCATCCGTGAAGACGGGTTCGACGGGTCTTTTCTGGTCGTGCAGTCGACCGGTGGGCTCTATGACGGTGAACAGGCACAACGACAGTGCATCCGCATGCTTGAATCAGGCCCCGCCGCCGGGGTAATCGGCACACAGGCACTCTGTGACGTATTGGGCATGCGAAACGCCATCGCCTTCGATATGGGTGGAACGACCGCAAAAGCCGGCGTCATTCATGATGGCGAGGCATTGACCACCGGCAGCGCTTTGATTGGCGGCTATGAACGTGCGCTGCCGATCCAGATTGCGATGATGGATATTTTCGAGGTCGGCACGGGCGGGGGCTCCATCGCGCAGATTGCCGATGAAGGCGGCCTGCGGGTCGGCCCTCAGAGTGCCGGCGCGCAGCCCGGGCCGGCCTGTTACGACCAGGGTGGCACCGAGCCGACCGTCACCGACGCCAATGTCCTCCTCGGCCGCCTGTCGCCGGATCGCTTTCTCGGCGGTGAGATGACACTCAATGTCGCGGTAGCCGAAGCGGCCATCCTCGACAAGGTTGGAAATCCACTCGGCCTCGGCGCGGTCGAAGCGGCGCAGGGTATCCTGCGTATCGCAGTCACTGCGATGTCACACGCGGTCAAGGCGGTGACGACCGAGCGCGGACTGGATGCCGGCGATTTTGCGATGGTCGCCTATGGCGGCGCCGGGCCGCTACATGCCTGCAACATTGCGCGCGAAATGGGGATCCGAAAACTGATCATCCCTCGCTCTCCGGGCCATTTTTCGGCCTTCGGGATGCTATTTTCAGATCTGCGGTATGACTATGTGCGGTCCCGCTTCACGCGGCTGACCGATGCGGATTTCGCCGATATAGAAGCGATATACACAGCGCTTGAAGCCGAGGGCATTGCCGAGGTCGAAAAAGTATCGGTCGCACCCGAGCGGATCGTCATCAGCCGGAGTGCCGACATGCGATATGTCGGCCAGGAACATTCAGTCACCGTCGACCTCACGCCCGACCTGTTTGCCAACGAGGACCGGGCGGGGATCAAAAAACGTTTTGATGCGGTTCACGACGTTCGCTACGGCACCTCTGCGCCGCAGGAACGGAGCGAGATCGTCAGTCTGCGTGTCACCGTGACCGGCATGCTGGAAAAGCCCGTACTCGAACCAATCGTGCAGGGAGAAGCGACGCCACCTCGGGAAGCTCATACCGGCGACCGCACTGTCAGGTTTGGCCAGGACGCCCTTGAGACCGGAACCTGGGACCGCACCAAGCTGCTCGCCGGTAACCTGATCGACGGACCGGCGCTGATTGAAGAACATGCATCGACAACCGTTCTGCATCCCGGCGACACATGTGAGGTCGACGCCTTCGGCAACCTGGTAATTTCAATTGGAGGGCCGGCATCATGAACGCATCACCCGTCACATCCGATCCCGTCATCACGGAAATCGTGCGCAACGGCGTCGTCGCCATCACGGAGGAAATGAAATCCAACCTGATGCGCACCGCCTACAACATGATCATCTATGAAGCGCTCGATTTCACGGTTGGGCTGTTCACGCCGAAAGGCGAAACGATCTCGATCGGCCTTGGGCTTCCCATGTTCATCCGGGGGATGGCCGAGACGATTAAGGCGGAGATGAATCACTTCGGCCCCGGCGGGATCAAGCCGGGCGACATCCTGCTGACCAACGATGCCTATCTCACCGGCAGCCATCTGAATCATCTGACGTTCACGCAACCGATCTTCCTGGATGACGAGCTGATCGGTTTTGCCTGCTGCATGGCGCACTGGCCGGATATTGGCGGTACGCTCGACGGCATCACGACGGATATCTATTCCGAGGGTCTTCAGCTGCCGATATTGAAATATCGGCGCGAAGGCGTGGTGAACGAGGAGATCGTCGAAATTATCAAGATGAACGTCCGCCTGCCCGACCGGGCAATGGGTGATCTGCGGGCACAGATTACCGCGATTACGACCGGCGAGCGACGATACCTGGAGCTTGTCGAAAGGTACGGAAAAAACCAGGTGGCAGCGTCAATCTCCGACATCATGGACCAGTCGGAACGCGCCGCAAGGGCGCGCACACTGTCGATCCCTGACGGCGTCTACGAGGCTGAATCATATATGGACGACGACGGCGTCAGTATATCGCGCCGGATTCCGCTTAAAGTCCGGGTGACCGTTAAGGGCGATGGAATGACGGTGGATCTGTCGGAAGTCGCCGCCCAGGTTCAGGGGTTTTACAATTCAGGCATCACCACTGGCCATGCCTGCGCGCAGGTGGCATTCAAATGCATCACCTCGCCGACCGATTATCCGATCAATGACGGCTCCTTCCGGAACCTGACCGCGATCGTCCCGCCGGGCCGGGTTGTCAGTGCCGTGAAACCGGCGCCGATGCGATGGTGGATGACATTTCCGATGACCATCGTCGACACCGTCTTCAAGGCGCTGACGCCGGCGATTCCGGAACGCACAATTGCCGGTCATCACGCCGACCTGGTTTGCGGCATGCTCAACGGTATCAACCCGATGACGAACGAATTCTATATCGCGTTTATCGGCCCGACCGGCGGCGGCTGGGGAGCGAAGCAAAGTCAGGACGGTGTCAGTGCAACCGTCTGCATCAATGACGGGGACACCCATAACAGCCCGGCTGAGCAGCTTGAAACCAAATACCCGCTACTGATCGAGGGCTATACCCTGCGCGAGGATTCCGGTGGCGCTGGCGAGTATCGTGGCGGGCTGGGCTGCGAGAACACCGTACAGGCCCGCGCCGATCTGATGCTTAACGCCCAGGTCGAACGCATGCATTGCAAACCCTGGGGACTGAACGGCGGGATGGAGGCAGACGGCAACGCGGTGGTGCTGCGTGCGAATGGTATCTGGAAAGAGGATTACCCAAACGCCAAGCTTCTGACTGCGCGGATCAAGGAAGGCGACGCCTTCGCTATCAGGTCCGGCGGCGGCGGCGGCTTCGGTGACCCGCACCTGCGACCGGCGGAAACCGTTGCCAACGATGTGCGTCAGGGATAT
>CAJIYX010000103.1 GCA_905181725.1 Alphaproteobacteria bacterium UBA830 | reverse complement strand
CGCCCGCCGCATCGTCCGCAGCACCGCCGATCACGCCCTCGGCGCGTGCCGCCGTGACGTCGAGGATCATGTCACCGATGGCGATACCGATTTTGCCCTTGCCGGTCTGCGGATCGGTATAAACGCCAAAAGGCAGGTTCTGGACGGGGAAATCAGCGCCCGGTTCATTGGCACTGTCGACCCAGCTTGTCAGGGCCGCATCGTGCGTTTCGTTCAGCGTCGGCATGTCTATTTCTTTCCGTTGAAATTCTTTTTGAGCCCCTGCCAGCAATCCTGATAGCCGGCCTGAATTTGCGGGCTGTTCGCCGCCCAGTCGGTGAGTTTGATCGGATAGCGGGTTTCGAACATGAAGGCCATGGTCGCCCCGAGAAATACGGGTTTCAGCTCGGCTTTCGTCGCTTTCTCATACGCACCGTCATCGGGCCCGTGCGGCGACATCATATTGTGAAGACTGGCCCCGCCGGGCACGAAGCCTTCCGGCTTGGCATCATACTGACCGAGGATAAGCCCCATGAATTCGCTCATGATGTTGCGGTGGTACCAGGGCGGCCGGAACGTGTGCTCACCGACCAGCCAGCGTGGCGGGAAGATGACGAAATCGACATTGGCCAGTCCGGCCGGACCCGACGGCGACGTCAGCACCGTAAAGATCGACGGGTCTGGATGATCGAAACTGATAGAGCCGACCGCCATGAACTTCGCCAGGTCGTATTTATACGGTGCCAGATTGCCGTGCCACGCGACCACATCGAGCGGCGAATGACCGATCGGTGCCGACCACAGATTGCCACCGAACTTGGCGACCAGTTTGAAATCGCCCTCAATATCCTCGAACGATGCCACCGGCGACAGAAAATCGCGCGCGTTCGCCAGACCGTTGGAGCCAAGAGGGCCAAGATCGGGGAGGCGCAGGGCCGCCCCATAATTTTCGCACACATAGCCCCGTGAGGGACCATCGGGCAGATCGGCACGGAATTTAATGCCGCGGGGCACAACGATGATCTCGTTCGGCGCTGCCTCCACAACACCCATCTCGGTGACGAGGCGCAACCGGCCCTGCTGCGGCACGAACAGCATTTCACCATCGGCGTTGTAGAAGTAGCGGTTCTCCATCGACGCGTTGGCCGTATAAATATGAATACCGATACCCGCCTGGGCATTGGCATCGCCATTCCCGCCGAGCGTCATCATGCCGGAGATCAGATCGGTTTTTTCGTCCGGCACCGGCGTCGGGTCCCAACGCATCTGCTGCGGTGTCAGCACGCCTTCATCGAAGGGCGGCGTGCGCAGCCTGCCATTGTCTATCTGCCCGAACGCGCCGTGAACTGCCGACGGGCGCATCCGGTAGACCCAGGTCCGCAGGTTATCTGCCCGCGGCTGGGTAAACGCGGTTCCGCTGACCAGTTCGGCATACAGGCCATAAGGCGCGCGCTGTGGCGAATTCTGGCCCTCCGGCAGGGCGCCAGGCAGCGCTTCGGTGGCAAATCCGTTACCAAAGCCGGATTGGTAGTCGAGCTTTGTGGTTGTGATGGTATCCATGACGCGGCCTCCTGATCGATCCCGATGCAACGCCATGGTAACCCGCGTCCGGTCACATTGCGATATGCAAGGGATGCTGGGCGATATCTAACGGATGCTGGAATTCCCCGCAGACACGCTTATATTGCGCTTGATCCCGCCTGACGGTGCGGACCCTTATTTCTGGACACAGCCATGAGCGCTCATAGCGGCAATATCGCCGCCCGGCGGACTTTCGCCATCATTTCCCATCCCGATGCGGGTAAGACGACGCTGACCGAAAAGCTGTTGCTGTTCGGCGGCGCGATCCAGACGGCCGGCGCGGTGAAGGCCCGCGGTGCTGCGCGGCGCGCGCATTCGGACTGGATGAAGGTCGAGACCGAACGTGGCATTTCCGTCGCATCGTCGGTCATGACCTATGAATATGGCGGCTGCACGTTCAACCTCCTGGACACGCCCGGCCATGAGGATTTCAGCGAGGACACCTATCGCACGCTCTCCGCTGTCGATTCCGCCGTCATGGTGATCGATGCTGCGCGCGGAATCCAGGCACAGACCCGGAAACTGTTCGAGGTCTGCCGGCTGCGCGATATGCCGATCATCACGTTTATCAACAAGATGGACCGCGAGAGCCGCGAGCCGTTCGACCTGTTACAGGAGATCGAGGATACCCTGGCGCTCGACGTTACGCCCGCAAGCTGGCCGATCGGTATGGGACGCGATTTTCTTGGGTGTTACGACACCATCGACGACCGGCTGGTCCTGATGAAAAAGGGCAACGCGGCGGGCAAAATTGCCAACGAAGGCGGTGAGGAAACCATCTGCGAAGGCGTGGACGACCCGAAGCTGGACCAGCTATTGCCGCCGCATGCCGTCGAGAAACTGCGCGAAGAAGTGCCGATGGCCATGGGACTGTGCCAGCCGCTCGACCTCGACGCCTATCGCGAAGGGACACAGAGCCCGGTGTTTTTTGGCAGTGCCGTTAACAATTTCGGCGTTCAGGAACTTCTCAAAGGGCTGGTATCCATGGCGCCGCCGCCGCGTCCGCAAAAAGCCGAGGAACGCGTGGTCGATCCCGAAGAGGATAACGTTACCGGCTTCGTTTTCAAGATTCAGGCGAACATGGACCCGAAACACCGGGACCGTATCGCGTTTTTTCGAATGGCATCGGGCCATTTTAAACGCGGCATGAAGCTGCGCCATATCCGCAGCGGCAAGCAGGTCAACCTGCACAACCCGATGCTGTTTCTGGCGCGCGACCGCGAAACCGCCGAAGACGCCTATGCCGGCGACATCATCGGCATCCCCAACCACGGCAACCTGCGGATCGGGGATTCGCTGACCGACGGCGAAGAACTGCGTTTTACCGGTATCCCGAGCTTCGCGCCGGAATTGCTGCGCTCGGTCCACCCGACGGACCCGATGCGCGCGAAACATCTGGGCCGCGCGTTGCAGCAGCTTGCCGAAGAAGGCGTTGCCCGCGTGTTCAAACCGCGGATTGGCACCGACTGGATCGTCGGCGTGCTGGGATCGCTGCAATTCGACGTGATGGCCGACCGCATCCGGTCCGAATACGACGTGCCGGTCCGGTTCGAAACATCGTCGCTACATACCGCGCGCTGGGTCGAAGCGGACGATCACCACATGCTGAAAAAATTTCTCGACGCGAATAGCGGCGCCGTCGCCGACGACCATGACGACATGCCCGTCTTCCTGGCGCGCAATGCCTGGCATCTCGACAGCACCAGCAAGGACTGGCCGGATGTGCGTTTCCTGAAGACGAAGGAACAGACGCAGTAAGCGCTGCGGTTCAGGTCTATTTCGCCCCGGCCGCCTTCAGAATCCGCACCATCTCGTCGTAACCATGGCGCTGCGCCAGCCGCAGCGGCGTCACGCCGTTGCCATCGGCGATATTTACATCCGCGCCGGCGTCGACCAGCGCCGTCAGGCAGGCGATATGGTTCGGCCCGCCATCGCCAAGCACGATGGATTCGATCAGCGCCGTCCAGTTCAGGTTGTTCACATGATCGAGCGGTGCACCGGCGGCAATCAGCGTTCTGACCACCTCGACATGGCCGAGATGCGCAGCGGCGATCAGTGCCGTGCCGTCATAGGGGCTGGTCATCTGCCCGGCCTTTGCGCCCGACGCCAGGATGAGTTTCAGCATCGTCACATCATTGGCGACCGATGCGATGGTCACCACGTCATATCAGTCGCTGTCCAGCGCATCGAGATCGGCGCCCGCCACAATCAGTGCCGTCGCCGCATCGATCCGCTTTGCATAAGCCGCCACCATCAGCGGTGTCCGGCCATAGCCATCGCGCGCATTCAGCTGTGTCCTGTTTTTACCCGCCTGCCGGATCGCTGCGATATCGACGGCCGCTGCGGCCTTGTGCAGCCCCTTATAGGCGGCAAACTCAGTATCGCTCGGCGCGACCTGAGCCTGTGCGGCAGCCGACCCCAGAAGCAGGGCAAAGGCAGCCACAAAATGACGAAGGCCACTCTTCATGTTTCGGGCTATCATTCTGCCGCCTGGCGCGTTGCCGATACGGGCACGGCGGATGCCGACAGGGTTTTCGCAAGTGTCTCGCCTTCGGGATCGGCAAGTGCCGCTTCGCGGGCAGCGGCGATGTTTACCGCGGCAGATGCGGCATCGATTTCGCCCGCGAGTGCCGGGCCCATCAGCGCCGCATTGATACGTCCGAAATTATCGGTGCCACGCACGTGGGTATCGCTGTATCCCTTGATCAGGCGGGCGCATTCGGCGATTTCAGCGGCCAGCCCGGAATCCAGTTTCTGTGCCTGCGATATCAGGTCAAGCCAGGCCTCGATCGATTCCTGTTCGCGGCGAAAGCGCCAGGTCATGCGGCGCCAGCGGCGCATGCCGGCCAGCGCCTTCAACTTCAGAAAGCCGGCCACCGAGGACGAATTCAGCTCCATCCCCCGGTGCCAGTTGCGCAGCTTTTCAGATTTCTCCGCCCGCACCAGGATCATCCTTGCGATGCTTTCGGGCAACACGTCGCAAAACTCGGCAATACCGGGCTTCAGAAATTCGGTCACGATCACCGAATCCCCATCTGCGGCCCCGGTCTCGGCGCGGATACGGGCAAGGCGTTCGGGGCGGGTCTTGGCCTGGGCGACACGGATCACATCTTCAAACGACATCCGCACCGCAAGGTATTTGGCGACCCGCGCCAGCACATCGACATCACCGCTACCCTCACCTGGGGCATAAGGCGCAAGCCGGTCGAGATAGAGACCGGCATAGGCCGCGTCCTGAAAATCGATCAGCCGCCGGAGAGCGTGGTCGAGCGTCTGCTGCACGTCCGCCGGAAATACACTGGCCCGTTGTAGAAGGTCGGCGCCAACAACGACATGTGCGAACCGGTCTTCCGGCAGAAGTGCCTGAACCGCGACATCGCCCTTCGCCGCCTTGAGCCCCGCCTCGAACCCGGCAAGGTTGGCGTCGACCGCT
>CAJIYX010000102.1 GCA_905181725.1 Alphaproteobacteria bacterium UBA830 | reverse complement strand
ACTGGACGATATCTGTTTCGGTAACGGTACGGACATAAACGTCGGTCATGCCCGGTTTCAAATCGTCGATATAATAGCCGTGCAATTCTTCCATTGTGGCGATGACGGCTGAGGGGTGGACTTCCTTATCCATGAACTCTTCCAGTTGTTGCTTGCCAGTTTGTTACAGTATTGCGGCGCAATATATAATGTTGCAGCGCAAGATATCGCCGGATTGCGTTAACAGCAAGCGAATCCCTCTAAACTTTTTTCGCCTATATTCAAGCCGTCTTCATCCCCCGTTAACCACCCGAATCTAATATCCCGGCCATGCGCCCGGCCCTGAATGCACACCAGAAAATTCCCAAAGTTAGCGAATATGCCGAGCTTACGCTGACCGACGGCACGGTTCTCAGCGGCTATGTCTTTGTCGATGCAACCGCACGGATTCAGGATCTCCTCAACGATAGTGCGCCTTTATGAGGTTTATCGACAACAGCGAAACCGTCCATCTGGTCAACAAAATGGCCATCGTGCGCATTCAGCCGTTCGACTAAGCCTGCTATCTGCAATACGCCGCTTCACCAAGTCATAAGATTTGGCCGTGCAGGATAGGTGTTCTGACACTGTGCATAGTATTTAAGGGTAGGCGTACAAGCGGATGCAGTATCCGGAAACACCCGAAAAAGCTTCGAAATCCGCGCTCGCCGCTTTTAAACGGCTGAACGAGCTTGGTGTCGCCGCGAATCCGATCAATTTTGCGATCTGGTACGAATATTTCGCAGGCAAGAACCACGACCTGAAAAAAACCGTCGATGCGTTATCCGCAGGTGGCGGCAAACCGGACGTGTCGGCCTATGCCGAACTGTATGACCGATTTATCATCGCCGGCGCCAATATGACGCGCGACCGGGAATGGTCGGATCGGATTGATACTGTCACCGAGCGGATCGTCAGTGCCCTGACCGCTTCGGGATCCGAGACCGAAGAATACGGCGCGGCGCTCAAAACGTTCTCCGGCGACCTCGAAACAGCGGGGAACCCCGACCAGATTCGCGGTCTTGTTGCCGATATCATTACCGAAACCGACTCGATGGATACCCGGACCAGAGAACTGTACAGCCGGGTGAGCAAATCGACCGAAGAGATTACCGGTCTCCGCAAGGCACTGGACGATTCCCGCCGGGATGCGCTAACCGACAGCCTCACCGGTATCGCCAACCGTAAGTGCTTCGATCAGAAGATATTTTCCACTGTCGAGGAATTACTGGCCAATGGTGGGACGCTGTCGCTCATCTTTGCGGATATCGATCATTTCAAGGATTTCAACGACACCCACGGACACCAGCTCGGTGATCAGGTTCTCAGGCTCGTCGGACGCACACTTTTTGACTCGCTCAAAGGCAAGGACACTGCCGCACGATACGGTGGTGAGGAGTTCGCGATCATCCTGCCCGATACGACGAGCGGCGGCGTAACCTCCGTCGCCGATAATATTCGGAAACCCATCGCCTCCAAGTGTCTGGTCAAAAAGGGGTCGGATGACGATATCGGCGCCGTCACCATCTCGCTCGGCGTTACCTCGTATCACCCGGGCGAAGACATCACCGCTTTCATCGAACGCGCGGATCAGGCGCTCCACATGGCCAAGAAACTGGGCCGCAACCGCGTCATCTGCGAAGACAAACGTATCGAGATTGCCGCCGTCAGCGCCTAAGCAGCTTGCCGCGAGGGCTCCCGTCCTTGCCGCGCGGGACCCCGACGCGGCATACTCCATACCATGATTGTCCTGTTCACCGATTTCGGCGAAGTCGGCCCTTATGTGGGCCAGGTCAAAGCAGTGCTTGAGCGCGATGCTCCCGGCATTCCGGTCATCGATCTGCTGCACGATGCCCCGATGTTCCAGGCCCGCGCATCTTCCTACCTGCTCGCTTCGCTGATTGACGTCTTTCCCGCCAATGTCGTCTTCGTCTGCGTTGTCGATCCCGGTGTCGGCGGCAGCCGCGCCCCGGCAATCGTCACCGCCGACGGTAGGCATTTTGTTGGACCGGATAACGGTCTGTTCGAAATCGTGATCCGCCGGGCGAACGAGCGGTCGTTCCGGCGGATCACCTGGGAACCCCAGAATATGTCGGCCAGTTTCCACGGACGCGATCTGTTTGCGCCGGTCGCTGCCATGCTGGCACGGGGAGACGACGTCGCGTCCGAAGCCCGGTCCGAAGACGAAGCCCGCCGTCCTCACTGGCCCAACGACCTCAAGGAAGTCATCTACCTGGATAATTTCGGCAACGCGATGACCGGCCTGCGGGCGAAGAACGTTCCGGCCGGGTCAGAGATGATCGTCAACGATCACCGCCTTGCCCGTGCCCGCACGTTCTCGGACCTGCCCGAAGGCAGCGCGTTCTGGTATGAAAATTCGTCCGGTCTGGTCGAATTCGCGGTCAATCAGGGGGACGCCAAATCGATACTCGACATCGATGTCGGTAGTGAATTTTCCATCGACACGGCGCACAGCGCGGCGTAAGCCGTTTTTCTCCTCTGCCGGTCAGGCTGACCGCCCCACCTAAAAAACCGCACCGCCCTCAAAACGGAAATCATCAGACGACGACATGGACCAGCTTCTGGGCGACCCTCTTTTTGCTTCTTTTGCCGTCGGCGCGGTTCTGCTCGCTGGCCTGTCCAAAGGCGGGTTCGGCGGCGGCATCGGGTTTGTCGGTGTATTGGCACTGTCGCAGGTCTCATCGCCGGTTCAGGCAGTGGCGATCATGCTACCGATTCTCTGCGTCATGGACCTGATGGGCGTATGGGCCTACCGCAAGGACTGGGACCGGCCGAGCATGAAGGTTCTGGTCATCGGCTGTATGATTGGCACCGTCATCGGCACACTGACCTTCAAATGGATGGACGAGCAGCTGATCCGCCTGATGGTCGGCTTTATCGCCATTGCATTTTTCATCGATTTTTTCCGCACCGGCGGTGAAAAAGCCGCACCAAGGGTTCTGTCGAAACCGGTCGGGTATATCCTCGGCACAATCGGCGGGTTCACAAGTTTTGTCATTCATGCCGGCCTGCCGCCCGTGGCGATGTATCTGCTGCCTCAGAAACTGGACAAACGGATACACGTCGGCACCATCGTTATTCTGTTCTGCCTGGTGAACTACGCCAAGATCCTGCCCTATTGGTGGCTCGGCCTGTTCTCCATGCCGAACCTGTCGATCTCACTGGTCCTGATGCCGCTGGCGCCGATCGGGATGTTTATTGGCATAAAATTCAATCACCTGATCCCGCAGAGATGGTTCATGCGGGCGAGCTATGGAATCCTCTTCGTTCTCGGCACACGCCTGCTCTACGAAGGCTTGGCACCGATGTTCTGAGCCGGCGTTCTGGCAGGTGTGCCGGCGTCTAAGGCTTTCGTTCCTTCAGCAATCCCTTGATTTCCTGCATGTCGCGCCGCAGTTCCTCGAATTCCATCGCCCGCCGACGGTGTTCGTCATGCACAACGTCACTGACCTCGTCGACGGTCTCGTGCTGCTCGGTTTCGTGCAGGGTCTGCATGGAATCGATGATGATCGCGATAAACAGGTTGAGAACGGTGAAGCTCGACATGACGATAAATGCGACGAAGACGATCCAGGCCCAGGAATAAACCTCCATCACCGGGCGCACGATGCCCATCGACCAGCTTTCGAGCGTCATTATCTGGAACAGCGTGTACATGGAATCGCCGATACTGCCGAACCAGTCGGGGAACGCCGCACTGAACAGCTTGGTGGTGATCACGGCGTAGACATAGAACACTAGGAGCAACAGAGCGCCGATGGCGCCAACACCCGGCACGGCATGCAGCAGGGCGGCGACGATGCGGCGAAGCCGAGGCACGGCAGAGACCAGCCGGAGAACACGGAGCACCCGCAATGACCGCAGGACGGCCAGAGAATCGTTCGACGGAGCCAACGTAATTGCGACCACGATAAAATCGAAAACGTTCCAGGCCCCGCGGAAAAAGGGCAATCCGTGCGCATAGATACGCAGCACCAGTTCCACGCAGAAAACCACGATCACGATCTTGTCGAAGACCAGCAATTGCGGGCCGATCAGCCCCATAACGGTCGGCGACGTCTCCGCCCCCAGGGTGAACGCGTTGACAACGATCAGGGTCATGATCGCCTTCTGAAAAATCTGATGCTCAACCAACCGGCGGACGCGGGCCCGGATTCCCGTTTCCAGGGTCGAATGCGGTTCCAATTCCAGATTGGGGGCCGCCCCTGAATCGTTTGATGACAAAGGTGTTCTCCGTATTTCTGAAGGGGTTTTATCGGAAGTGGGTCGGAAATGACAAGTGTTATCGCGGCGGTTGGCGGCGTTGCCGCCCCTGTTAGATAAGACCGAAAATCCTGCTTGACGATGTTCCCGTTCTTGATTAGAACAAAACAAGAACATATATTCTCACACAACATTGGAACAGACGATGCCGAGGCCCTCCGGAAGCGCCAGGAACCGCTCTTTTCCCCCTCAGAAACGGGGAAACAGCGGGATTCGGGCTAATCTCCCGGCCAATCTCCCTGCCAGCCCGGACATCGGGCATCCAACCAGTCACCCGGTCAGCAACCCAACCAGTCTGGAACAGCTGAAGGCGCAGATCCGTCAGCTCGAAGGATTTGGCGGCACGCTGACCGGGACCAATCAACCGGTCTTACCCTTCGGTGTGGAAGCGATAGACGATCATCTGCCCGGCGGTGGGCTGGTAAGGGGCGCGCTGCACGAAATATTTGCCGCGGATGCCGGTATTGCCACGGCATTCTGTGCCCTGCTGGCGGGCCGTCTGGCGAACGATACGGAGAACCACGCGATCCTCTGGTGCGAGCGGCCCTGGACGCTCGATGCCGGCGCGCTGTACGGCCCTGCCCTGCTGCAGTTCGGGATCGATCCGGCGCGCATGATCCTGGTCCGCCCCCGACGTGACGCGGATGCGCTCTGGGCAATGGAAGAAGGGCTGCGCTGCGGGCGGATCGCCGCCGTCGTCGGGGAAATAAAGGATATGTCCCTCACCGCCAGCCGCCGGCTGCAACTTGCCGCCGAGGAAACCGGCGTGACCGCCCTGATGCTGCGTCCCAAAACAGACAGCCCCCCCCCCAGCGCCGCGGTCACCCGCTGGCAGCTCGACGCGGTGGAGCATGAAACCGGGAAGACCTCTACCGGCCAAGCTGACGGGCAGCCTGACAGGCTGGCAAACGACAATGAACAAACACGACCGGCCCCTCCGGGGCTCACCTTTGACGGCCCTCCGGGCCTAGAAGCTAACGGCCCTCCGGGCCTGGGCGCTGCACGGTGGCGGGCGGAACTTTTCCGCTGCCGTGGCGGCGTCGCTGCGAACTGGATGATGGAGTGGAACGATGAAACGGGTAATTTCTCTCTGGCTGCCGAAATTTGCGACAGACCGCCTGTGCCGTCTACGGCAAGACTGGCTGGATAGTCCGCTCGCGCTGGTCGATGAGACCGGCGGCAAGCTGACCCTCCATGCAGTCAACACGGTCGCTGAACAGGCGGGCATCCGCACGGGCATGACCCTCGCCGATGCCCGCGCGATCCTGCCCGACCTGCAGACCAGCGAAGCCAACGCAGAAGCCGAAAATCGCGCGCTGACCCAGATCAGCGACTGGTGCGGCCGGTTCAGCCCGTGGACGGCGCCGGACGAAGATGGCAGCGGCACCGCTTTTAGCGGCGCGGGCTCGGTCTGGCTCGACGTCACCGGCTGCGCCCATCTGTTCGGCGGCGAAGACGCGATGATGCGCGACATCATCGGCCGTCTCGGTGATATCGGCTTTACCGCCTATGCCGCGATCGCCGACACCCCCGGCGCCGCCTGGGCTGCCGTCCGCTACACCGCCTATAAGCGCAAGCGCTGGACAAACGTGGGCAAAGGCAGGGCGCGGGACACGATCGCCGCGATGCCAGTCGCCGGACTGCGCCTCGCCCCGGCAATCGTCGCCGGGCTTCAGGCCGTGGGTCTTCGGCATATCGGCGAACTGATGCCGATCCCGCGCACCGCGCTTGTCGACCGTTTTGGCAGCGACCTCGCCGACCGGCTAGACCAGGCGCTGGGCGACCGTCCCGAGCCGGTCTCACCGCTGGCCGTGGCCAGCCCGTGGTACGCACGGCGGACCTTTGCGGAGCCGATTGGCCGGGCGGAAGATATCGCCCATGCCGTCCGGGATCTTGCCCGCGATCTTGCCGCCACGTTAGAGACCGACGGGATCGGCGCGCGCCGCCTGACCCTCGCCTTCTATCATCCGGACGGCACGATAGACCGGCTTGAGGCCGGCACTAGCCGGGCTAGCCGCAATGCCGCACATCTTGCCCGGCTGTTCACCGCCAAGCTGGACCGTATCGAGGCGGCTTTCGGCATCGATGCGATCACCCTGACCGCAGCCACCAGCGAGAAACTCTCCCCCCGGCAGGCAGCACTCGACAAGCGCGGCGAGCAGGACGATGCCGGCATCGCCGAACTGGCCGACAGGCTCAGCAACCGGCTCGGCAGCGAAAACGTCGTTCAGATGACCCTGCAGGAAAGCCATATCCCCGAGCGTGCGATCGTCACGTCTCCCGCCACTGCACGAACCCGTCCGGCACCGGCCGCCCCCTGGCGTGCTGGCACTCCCCTGAATCGGCCGCTTACACGGCCCCGTCCGCTTCGGCTCCTCCCCCGGCCCGAAGCGGTTGAGGCCGTTGCACCGGTGCCGGACGACCCACCCGTCATGTTCCGCTGGCGCAAGCAGGTATTCCGTATCGAACATGCCGACGGGCCGGAACGCATCGCCCCCGAATGGTGGCATGACGGACTCGGCCTGACCGACAACGGACGGGACGAGGCGACAGACGATACGGCAAGCGCGACAAACCCGGCAAACGCAGGAAGCGCAGGAAGCGACATTGCATCAACCCCGCCGGACACTTCCACCGCCACCTCCGTCCAGGACAATATTCGCGACTATTACCGCGTCGAAGACCGCCGCGGCCGCCGTTTCTGGGTCTACCGCGAAGGCGTCTACAGACCCGGCGCGCAGCCCCACTGGTACGTCCACGGCGTATTCGGATAATCGATACTTAAAGACAGCAACAGGAGAACAGACATGAAAACGAACAGCCTCAGCCCGCTTGCTTCCCCGGCGTCCAAATCCGGACATGAAACCGGTTCCGAATCCGAAGCAGGTCTCTATTACTTCACCATATACACGCATCGGCAGAAGACCCGCCTGGGCAGAATCACCCGCCGGGGGATAAAGCCCAACGCACTCGGACGGACGGCAGAGACGCATTGGCAGAACCTGTCGCGGGTATTCCCCAATATCAGGCTCGATACCTTTACCCTGATGCCCGACCGTATACACGGGATCATCGAGATCGAGGAAGGTTCCCCGCACGGTATTGCTGCCATCCTGCGCACCTTCAAATCGTTCTCGGCCCGCGAGATCAACAAAATGCAGCAGACCCCCGGCAACATGATCTGGCAGCAGGCGCATGATGAACGCGTCCTGCACGAAGGAAATGCGCTGGAAGAGACGCAGGCCCTCATCACGGGCGCTCCTGCACGCTGGCGGACCGACCGTCAGCATCGCCTCAACCCGGTCTCCCGCCAGTATGGCAGCCAAAAGGGTGCATCGACGCTGAACTGGCTTGTGCCGTCCTTTTTTGCCGTTGGGCATTAAATCCGTAAATTTCCGGAAACCGCGCCTGCGCCTTTCCACCACGTTCGGATTCCCCCTCATTCAAATCCATGTCCCTTTATGCAGAACTTGAAGTCACCACTAATTTCTCCTTTCTGCGAAGTGCCTCGCACCCGGCGGAGATGGCGAAAACGGCAGCGGCGCTTGGCCTGGCGGCAGTGGCGGTGGCGGATCGCAACACTCTGGCAGGGGTTGTACGCGCCCACCAGGCGGCGAAGCAGGCTGGGATAAAGCTTGTCGTCGGCGCCCGGCTCGACCTGCGGGATGCACCGTCACTTCTATGCTTTCCGACCGACCGCGAAGCCTATGGGCGGCTGTCGAAACTGATCACCCTGGGTCGTCGCCGCGCGGCAAAGGGCGATTGCGACATTTACCTCGAAGACGTGTTCAGCCATTCGGATGGTCAGCTTTTTATCTCCCTGCCACCCCGGACAATGGCCCCGAAAATGGCCAGGGAAATAGAACGGGAAACCGACCCCGCCTATCCCGCTTCCGCCTATACCGCACATCTGCACCGCCTGAGGGAGGTTCTGGGGCGGGATGTCTGGCTCGCCGCCCGCTGCCGCTATCACGGCGACGATGCCGCCCGGCTCTGGGCGCTCTCCCAGCTTGCGGTCGATGTGAACATCCCGTTGGTTGCCACCAACGACGTGCGGATGCATGTACCGGACCGCAAAGCCCTGATGGACGTGCTCACCTGCATCCGTGAACATTGCAGCGTCGATCAAGCCGGGTTTCGCCTGATGGCCAATGCCGAGCGTCACTTCAAACCGCCGGAGGAAATGGCACGGCTGTTCCGCCGCCATCCCGAAGCGGTCATGCAGACGATGGCGATCGCCGAGCGCTGCACGTTCTCGCTCGACGAGCTGCGCTACGAATATCCAGATGATGAAGCCCCGCCCGGCACCACGCCGCAGGCGGAACTGACGCGCCTGTCCTGGGAAGGATCTAAAACCCGCTACCCCGACGGCGTACCGCAAAAAGTCAGCGCCCAGATAGATTACGAACTGAAGCTCATCGACCAGCTGAATTACGCCCCCTACTTCCTGACCGTCCACGATATCGTCCGGTTTGCCCGATCGCAGGGGATTTTGTGCCAGGGGCGCGGCTCGGCGGCGAATTCGACAGTCTGTTACTGCCTCGGCATCACGGCCATAGACCCGGCCGAGATCGACCTGCTGTTCGAACGGTTCGTGTCCGCCGAACGCAACGAGCCGCCGGATATCGATGTCGATTTCGAGCATGAGCGGCGCGAGGAGGTCATCCAGTACATCTACGCGAAATACGGACGTGAACGCGCAGGGCTGGCGGCGACCGTCATTCATTACCGTACACGCATGGCCGTCCGCGAGGTCGGCAAGGCCATGGGCCTGACCGAAGACACCATTGCTACGCTGGTCGCCACCATGTGGGGCTGGCGGTCGGACGGGGTCGAACGAAAACATATCCGCGAAGCAGGCCTGGATCCTGATGACCCACGTCTGTCCATTGCCATCCGCCTCGGCGCCGAACTGACCGGCTTTCCCCGGCACCTGTCACAACATGTCGGTGGCTTCGTGATCACCCGCGGACCGTTATCGGAGCTGGTGCCCATTGCCAATGCCGCGATGCAAGACCGCACCACCATCGAATGGGACAAGGACGATCTGGACGCGCTCGGCATCCTCAAGATCGACGTGCTCGCACTGGGCATGCTGACTTGTATCCGCAAGGGCTTCGACATGCTGGAACGGCATTACGGTCGCAAGGTTGCCCTTGCCACTGTGCCGACGGGCGACCCCACCGTGTACGACATGCTGTGCGAGGCCGATTCCGTCGGTGTCTTCCAGGTCGAGAGCCGTGCGCAGATGACCATGCTGCCTCGTCTGAAACCGCGCAAATTCTACGATCTCGTCATCGAGGTCGCGATCGTCCGCCCCGGCCCGATCCAGGGCGACATGGTGCATCCCTATCTGCGCCGCCGGAACGGCGAAGAGGCGGTCGAATTTCCATCCGAGGAACTCCGCGAAGTGCTGGGAAAAACTCATGGCGTGCCCCTGTTTCAGGAACAGGCGATGAAGATCGCCATTGTCGCCGCAGATTTCACCCCATCGGAAGCAGACCAACTGCGCCGCGCCATGGCGACCTTCCGGCATACCGGCACGATCCATACCTTCGAGGAAAAGCTGGTCGAAGGGATGGTCTGCAAAGGCTATGAGCGCGATTTCGCCGAACGCTGTTTTCGCCAGATCGAAGGCTTTGGCGAGTACGGCTTTCCCGAAAGCCATGCGGCAAGTTTCGCCCTGCTGGTCTACGTGTCCGCCTGGCTGAAATGTCACTATCCGGACGTGTTTGCCGCCGCCATCCTCAACAGCCAGCCGATGGGCTTCTACGCCCCGGCACAGCTTGTCCGCGATGCCCGACAGCACGGCGTCGAAGTGCGACCGGTCGATGTGAATCACAGCGATTGGGATAATACACTGGAGCCTCGGACACTTGAGTCCAGAACGTTTGAACCGCAGGGACACGAAAAGCATGCCCTCAGGCTCGGGTTCCGCCAGATCAAAGGATTTCACGCAAACAGCGCCAAAGCCCTGATTGACGCCCGCGCAGCACTGGGCCGGGATTTTACCGATCCGTCGGAGATCAACCGTCTGGCCAGGCTGACCGCCCCCGTCCTGGAACGTCTCGCACAGGCCGATGCCTATGCCTCGATGAAGCTGCGGCGGCGCGATGCACTGTGGGCCGTACGCGCATTACCGCCAGAGCCGTTACCCCTGTTCGCAGCCGGGGAAAACCGCGAAGACCCGGAAGTCTCCCTGCCCTCCATGGCGATCGGCGAAGAGGTGACACACGATTATGCGGCGTTACGCCTGTCCCTCAAAACGCACCCGCTGGCGCTGCTACGCGATGAACTGGCGGCGACGGGCGCCGTCCCTGCCGACAGCCTGCTGCACACGAAGGACGGCAAGCGGGTCATCGTCGCCGGGCTGGCCCTGGTCCGCCAGCGGCCGGGCTCGGCCAGCGGCGTTATCTTCATCACGCTGGAGGACGAGACCGGGGTGTCTAATCTGGTTGTCTGGCCAAAGACGTTCGAGCGGTTCCGCCGGGTCGTCATGGCCGCCCGATTGATCAAAGTGACGGGCAAACTACAACGCGAAGGCATCGTCACCCATGTCATCGCCGATCACCTAGAAGACATGACCACCCGTCTGCGCGCACTCGCCGGCCCGGACTTCAAATCCACCGACCGGCGCAAAGGCGCGAATGCCGCCTATGAAAACAATCTCGCCCGCGCCGACGAGGTCAAAAGCCCGATTCCGGAAAGCCGTCAGGGTGTGTCGCGGAAGCTGTTCCCGTCACGGGATTTTCATTAGCCAAACTCAGACGGCAGGCGGCGGCAGGTTCTTCGATCCACTGGTATCTCCGAAACCTTTGGCGATCATCTCGTCGTAATAGGCCTTGTAGCCATTGGCCATCTTGTCCGGCGCACCGCGTTCGCGAAAAACCTTCTCATCCCATTTCTTATCGATGCCATAACCAAGGATCATGCGGTTGAACCAGTTCCAGCTGGAGCACACCGTGATCGCAATCGTCAGGTCTTCCTCGCTCCACCCGGTGCGGTAACAGGCTTTGGCGTCATCATCGGGGTTTTCGGTCCCGTCTTCATACCCGCTGAGATCCCGACCGATTTCCCGGCTGATATCGAATTTAAAACCATCCACCAGGCGACTGCGCTCAAAGGCAGGCGATAACTCCGCCATGACCGACCGGCTCACATAGGTGATTTAGCCCCGGTCTGTACCCCTGATTCAGCATCAGACATCCGCCTGGATGGATGGAACCTCCACGCCCGGGCCGCTCATCGTGGGAAAGGCCCGCACCCCGGGCACAGAACCCTTCAGAGTACTGACAAGACCGGAGCCGGAGCCGGAGCCGGAGCCGAACCCGATCACCATCTCTGCACCCAGTTCACGAGCGGCAAGATCACGAAGCACCGGCACGGGATCTGAATCCGGAAGCAGATTGAATTCGAGATAACGGGACAAATCGGGGAGATCGGCGAGTATTCCCTCCTGGGACGTGCTCGTTTCAGGAGTTCCTCACGATATTCAATGTATTATTAATATGCCCCGTCTGCCCGCACCTATCAACGCGACTGTATGCCCCAGACATCAACGCTCATACGCCAAGACCGGCAGCATCGACAGGAACGAAATTATCCTTCGTTACGCCTTCCGCAACAGATTCAAAGGCCAGTTCAACCTGGACACCGTTCGGGTCATGGAAAAACACCTGTACCAGGCGCCCGCCGCCGGCAAGGCACTTTTTATAGGTCACGTCATTTTCCATGAGGGTTTTTTCCGTCCCCGTCAGATCCTTAGCCGACAGGCCGATATGATCGAGCCCTTCGCCGCTTCCCGCCGCGATCGTGCGTGGATCGCCGTCGGGGTCGCTCAGCGACAGGTGAACGATCGGTACCTCGCCGCAATATAGCCAGTATCCGTGAGAGCTGAAATCCGGCCGAAAGCCGATTTCAAGACCGACCACATCGACGAAGAAATCCTTGGTTTCCTCCATCTCGACGGTGCGGATATTTATGTGATTGAGTTCCTTGATCGCCATGTCAGTTCTCCGATAAGGCCGTTTTCTCTGATTGCTTGGCTCATAGTCTCTTCACGAATTCTGACCGCTGCCCGGCAATCAGGCAAGTTCCAGCGAACACCCGGGTTAAAGAACCGCGATGATCAGCGACAGCACCGCGATGCCGC
>CAJIYX010000101.1 GCA_905181725.1 Alphaproteobacteria bacterium UBA830 | reverse complement strand
GCTTTATAACGGCACAGCCGACTGGAAGTTCATCCGAAACGTTTGCGACGCCGTGAATATACCCGTGATCGTAAACGGTGATATTTGCACGTTCGACGATGTCGACGCAGCCCTCGAGCAGTCGGGGGCGGACGGAGTCATGATCGGACGCGGGGCGACAGGACGTCCGTGGTTTCTCGGCCATGTGATGCATTATATGGCAACGGGAGAACGGCTCGAGGCGCCACCAGAGGCCGAACGGGGCGAGATTGTTTGCGAACATGTCGACCACATGCTCAGTCATTTCGGGGCCCATGCCGGCCTCAGGATGGCACGAAAGCACATTGCCTGGTACAGCCGCGGAATAGAATTCTCTGCCGAATTCAGAAACAAAATCAATACGATGGACGATGCACCTCAGGTATTCTCGGAGATCTACGCGTTCTTTAACGGGGCCTGGCTCCCGAAGGTGGCGTGATGCAGGAATCGGTACTTTCTGATCTCCAGAAACCGGCAGCCTTTGACCCGATCAATGCCCTGTCTGCCTTGCCGTTTGCGGTGCTCGCCGTCGACCCGGACAGCCGGATTGCCTTTATGAATGGTGCAGCAGAGCAGTTCTTCGAACAGGGGGCCAAAGGTCTTCGCGGGCGGTGCCTGAATGAACTCCTGCCACCCGATAGTCCATTGTTTTCGCTTATCGCGCAGGCGTCATCGGGGCAGACGAGTGTTTCTGAATATGACGTATCGATCTCATTTCCCGGGGCGCGTTCCCGCAATCTTGCAATTACGGCAGCCCCGATGATGGACGGATCGTCATTGACGGTGGTTTCACTGCACGAACAATCAATTGCGCGCCGGATCAATAATCAGATGGCGCACCGGAATGCGGCCCGATCTGTCACCGGTCTGGCAGAGCTTTTGGCGCACGAGGTAAAGAACCCGCTTTCCGGTATTCGCGGAGCGGCTCAGCTTCTCGAAACCGCCATAGAAGATCCCGAGGATCGGGCGCTTACGCGGCTGATCTGCGAAGAAACCGACCGGATCTGCGATCTTGTCGACCGAATGGACCTGTTTTCAGACGACAAAATCAACCGTAGTGCCGTCAATATCCATCTCGTGCTGGAACGAGCCAGGCGGGTTGCACAGGCTGGTTTTGGCCGTCACGTGGACTTTGTCGAAGAATACGACCCGTCTCTTCCAGCGGTGTATGGCAATGCGGATCAGTTGATCCAGGTCTTTCTGAATATCATCAAGAATGCCTGTGAAGCTGTGCCGAAAACCGGCGGGAGGGTCACCATTGTCACGGGTTTCCAGAATGGAATTCGACTGGCGCTGCCGGGCGGGAATAGCCGGGTTCAGTTACCGTTGATTGTTACCGTGCGGGATAATGGCCCCGGCATTCCTACAGATGTAACCCCCAACCTTTTCGATCCATTCGTCACGTCGAAATCCGACGGAACGGGACTTGGTCTGGCACTCGTCGCCAAGGTCATAGGCGATCACGGTGGCATCGTTGAATTCGATTCATCGGATCAGGGAACAGAGTTCCGCCTCAGATTGCCGATGCATACAGACACCGTTGGCTGGCACGACGCCGCCGAAGAACCGGAAACATGAGTAGAATATGAGTAAGGTTTCCACAGTTCTGGTCGCGGATGATGATCGGGCGATCAGGACCGTTCTGGAACGCGCACTGACACGTCAGGGCTATGACGTACGTCTGACCGGTAACGCGCGAACGCTGTGGTCCTGGGTTGCAGACGGGGAAGGTGACATCGTAATCACCGACGTCGTCATGCCGGATGAAAACGGTCTCGATCTTCTGCCACGTATTCGCGAGATCCGCCCCGAACTGAAGATAATAGTGATGAGTGCCCAGAGCACGCTGCTCACGGCGGTGAAGGCGAATGAGCGCGGCGCATATGAATACCTGCCGAAGCCCTTCGATCTTACGGAACTGATAAGCGTCGTGGAACGGGGGCTGCTGGACCCGTCGGAGGTCCATATCGCGGCGCCGCTGGACGCAGAAGAAAAACTGCCGCTGATTGGCCGGTCGGTTGCGATGCAGAATATCTACAGGATTCTGGCGCGCCTCATGGCCACCGATCTGACGGTTTTGATCGCTGGGGAATCCGGTACCGGCAAAGAACTGGTTGCCCGTGCGTTACATGATTACGGCAAGCGCCGGAATGGTCCCTTTGTCGCGATCAACATGGCGGCTATCCCGCGCGATCTTGTAGAGGCAGAACTGTTCGGTCATGAGCGTGGTGCGTTTACAGGGGCGACCGGCAGGGGTGTCGGGCGCTTCGAACAGGCGCAGCGGGGCACGCTGTTTCTCGACGAGATCGGCGACATGCCGCTTGATGCGCAGACCCGTCTGTTACGGGTGCTCCAGGATGGTGAATACACGACTGTCGGCGGCAGAATGCCGATCAAGGCGGACGTCCGTATCGTTGCAGCCACCCATCGCGATCTGACCCGGCAGGTGAAGCAGGGTCATTTCCGTGAAGATCTCTATTACCGCCTGAATGTCGTTCCGATTCGTCTGCCGCCGCTGCGCGAGCGCGTCGAAGACCTGCCCGAACTTGTCGAGCATTTCTTTGCCCGGGGCGTGGAGACAGGCCTGCCGTTCAAGACATTGGAACCTGCGGCAATGGATATACTGTTGCGCCACCGCTGGTCCGGGAACGTCCGGGAACTGGAAAACCTGGTTCAAAGACTGGCTGCCTTGTATGCCGACGACACCATTTCAGCGGAGATTGTCAGCAATGAACTGGCAGACGTTGTCGCTGCTGTTTCCGCATCGCCCGGTGATGACGAGACAATGTCGGAGGCGATCGAACGCCATCTCGGACAGTCCTACTTCGGGCCCGAAGATGGTTTGCCGTCGAACGGGCTGTACTCTAGGGTGCTGTATGAGATGGAACGTCCCCTGATTTCAATGACATTGGCGGCGACGCGTGGCAACCAGATCAAGGCAGCTGAGATTCTCGGTCTTAACCGGAATACGCTGCGGAAAAAGATCAGAGCGCTCGATATCGAGGTCGTAAGGGGCTCGCGCGAACAACCATAATCATCTGGGCGGTTGTGCGGTGGTAGAAACAGACGAAACAATGGATTTACCGACTGAGATAAGCCGACCGTCATTTGCGGTCATGGCCTACTCGTGTCTGTCCGACTGGGGCCGGCGGGTCGGGATTGGGCGGAAGCTGTCGATAGCACTTACTGTCGCTGCACTTGGTTTTGCGTTTGCAACTTATGCCACCATTACGGGCTCATCACCGTTAGGTGCGGATACCCAGACGGTTCTGATCCTTCTTCAGATTGATCTCGTGCTCTTCCTTCTTCTGGGCCTTGTTCTCGCGCGCAGTCTTGTCGGGCTCTGGCTTGAACGGCGGCGTGGAGAGGTCGGGTCACGTCTTCAAATGCGACTGGTTATGTTGTTCAGTCTCATTGCTCTGGCGCCGGCGATTATCGTGTCTGTTTTCTCGGCGGTGTTCTTCAATTTCGGGATGGAGAACTGGTTTAACGATCGGGTGAAAACCGCGATCGTGGAATCGCGCGCCGTCGCCGGAGCCTATCTGAAGGAACATCAGCAGGTTATTCGAGGCGATGTCCTGTCGATGGCACGCGATCTTGAGCGTGCTTTGCCGCTGCTGACCGCAAACCCGCGCCAGTTCTCCCGGATTTTGGCCGGGCAGGGGCTCGTTCGAAATTTGAGCGAGGTATACATCTTTGATGGATCCGGACGCGTTCTGGCAAAATGGGCACTTGGCTTCATTCTCGATCGCAACCCGGTATCGGCGGACGTGATTGACCGTGCACGTCGTGGCGAGGTTGTACTGCTGACCAGCGAAGCCGACGACCGGCTGCGGGCCATCATCAAGCTGGACCGGGCTGTCGATGCGTTTCTTTATGTCGGTCGGTTCGTGGAACCCAAGGTGCTTGAACATATTGAAAAAACCCAGCGCGCCGCGGCCGAATACGCAAATATAGAAGGCCGTCGGTCCAGTATCGAAATTACGTTTGCGATGATTTTTATCCTGGTCGGGATGTTGCTCCTATTTGTGGCCATCTGGGTCGGCCTCGTCTTTGCGAACCGATTATCGCGGCCAATATCGGACCTCGCGGCCGCCGCCGAGCGGGTCAGGGCAGGTGACCTGTCCGCCCGTGTCGAAGAAGGCCCGGATTCGGACGAGCTTGGGCTCCTTAGCAGAGCGTTTAACCGAATGACCAATCAGCTGGAGGGACAGCGCCACGAACTGGTGCAGGCCAACCGCCAGCTGGATGAACGTCGCCATTTTATCGAGACGGTCCTTGGCGGTGTTTCTGCGGGCGTTATCGGTGTAGATGCCGAGGGGCGGATCAACCTCGCCAATCGCTCGGCCTGTTCGTTGCTGGCGACGGATATAGACCAGCGGATCGGCGCGGATATCGGTGAAGTTGTGCCCGAGCTCGCCGAGATGATTACCGATGCACATAATCGCCCAAACCGGCTGGCCGAGGCCCAGATATCAATGCAGCGTCTCGGTCGCTCTCGAACTCTGTTCGTGCGGTTCGCGGCGGACGTCGTGGACGGAAAGGTAATGGGGCTCGTCATCACTTTCGACGACATCACGGAGCTGGTGGCGGCACAACGCAAGGCGGCATGGTCTGATGTTGCCCGCCGTATAGCCCATGAGATCAAGAATCCACTGACCCCGATACAGCTCGCGGCCGAACGTCTTCGCCGTAAATATCTGAGCGAAATAACATCCGATCCGGAGACGTTTTCGAATTGTACCGATACGATTATCCGTCAGGTCGGCGATATTGGGCGGATGGTCGATGAATTTTCCGCCTTTGCGAGAATGCCGCGTGCTGAAATGGAAACGTCGAATCTCGGGAGGATTTGCAGGGAAGCTCTAGTTCTGCCGCGCAGCGCTCATCCTGAGGTGGAATTCATCTCCGAAATTCCGAGTGACCCTGTTGTGATCTCTGGCGATACCCGCCAGCTTTCACAGGTTCTGACCAATCTACTTCAGAATGCAGTTGATGCGATTGATGGCCGGATTGCCGACGAGGACGGGCTGCTGCCAGATGGTCAGATCAGGCTATCTCTCTCGATGATTGAGAACGCCGCCACTATCGAGATAACCGATAACGGGAAAGGGTTGCCGGTCGAAAAACGCGACCGGCTTACCGAGCCCTACATGACGACGCGAAGCAAGGGCACGGGGCTTGGTCTCGCAATTGTTAAGACGATTCTGGAAGATCATGGAGCCGTTCTGGAACTCAAGGATCGCGACGACGGCGAACCTGGCGCATCGATCAGGGTGACGATTCCTCTGCATCAGACCGGGGAAAAATCGACCGCATCGGTGTCCGGTGATGATGTCGATGACGTTCCTGAGACAGAGCCAGAAGGCGGTATCGCTTATGGCAGCTGATATTCTTGTCGTCGACGACGAAGAGGATATCCGGATGCTGATCGCGGATATCCTCACTGATGAAGGGTTTGTTTGCCGTACCGCGGGCGACAGCAAGACGACCTTTGATGCCATTGAAGAGCGCCGGCCCAATCTGCTGGTCCTGGATATCTGGCTCGAGGGCAGTGACCTCGACGGAATAGAGATACTTGAGCGGGTGCATGAAGAGCATGAATCGATGCCGGTCATCATGATCAGCGGCCACGGCAATGTTGAGACTGCGGTAAATGCGATCAAGCTCGGCGCATATGACTTTATCGAGAAGCCATTTAAGGCAGACCGGCTTGTTCTCACCGTGACACGCGCGGTCGAGGCAGCCCGTCTGCTGCGCGAAAACCAGGAACTACGACAGCGTACAAGCGACGCGACCGAGATTGTCGGTGTGTCTCCGGCAATGCGCCAACTGAGGATTGCTCTGGAAAAGGTGGCGCCGACTGATAGCCGGGTTCTGATCTCAGGACCGCCCGGTGTCGGTAAGGAAGTTTTTGCCCGCCAGCTTCATCAGCTCTCGCTCCGATCGGGGGGGCCGTTTGTCGTCCTGAATTGTGCGGCGATGAATCCCGATCGTATGGAAATGGAACTGTTTGGCCACGAAGCGACTGGCGACGGGGTACAGCGGAACGTCGGCACACTCGAAGCCGCACATGGCGGTACGCTGTTGCTCGACGAGGTCAGCGATATGCCTCTGGAGACACAGGGGAAAATCGTCCGCGTTCTGCAGGAACAGACGTTCACGCGGGTCGGCGGCGAATCCGCGGTCAAGGTTGATGTGCGCGTTATCGCGTCGACCAATCGTGATATGGAAGCGGAGATGGCGGGCGGCAATTTCCGGCAGGACCTGTTTTATCGGTTGAACGTCGTCCCCATCGAGGTGCCGCCGCTCAGGGATCGCCCTGATGATATCCCGGTGTTGGTTGAGCTTTTTATGCAGCGATCTGCGCTCATTTCAGGAGTCTCGCCCAGGATTATGTCCCGCGAGGCGATTGCCGCTTTTCAGGCGTATGACTGGCCGGGCAATGTTCGCCAGCTGCGGAATGCAGTCGATTGGATCATGATTATGGCGGCGGGGAAGCCGGAAGAACCCGTCACCGTCGAAAACCTGCCACCGGATATCGGTGTTGGGACATCGGCATCGGTTGGCTGGAAAGAGGGCGCGAAGATGATGTCGCTGCCATTGCGCGACGCACGTGAGAATTTCGAGCGTCAGTATTTACTTGCACAGATATCCCGTTTTGGTGGGAATGTGTCGCGGACGTCAGAATTTGTCGGGATGGAGCGTTCGGCTCTGCATCGGAAGCTGAAATCGCTCGGCGTTACCAGCCGTGAAATAGCTGAACAGCCCGGTGCGGCTACGCTGGAATAACAGGACGGAAGAGAATGAAGGTCATCGTTTGCGGCGCGGGCCAGGTCGGCTACAACATCGCGCGCCAGCTTTCGCTGGAGAACCACGACGTCACTGTTGTGGATTCTTCCGAAGAAAACATCCGTACTGTCAGTGAATCGCTGGATGTACAGGCCATTGGCGGATTCGCGTCCGATCCTGATGTTCTGGAGCGCGCCAATGCGGCGGACACAGACCTTCTTATCGCGGTGACGCAGTCGGATGAGGTCAATATGGTCGCGTGCCAGGTCGCGCATTCACTTTTCAATGTGCCGACCAAGCTCGCGCGTGTCAGAAACCAGAGTTATCTACAGCCGATCTGGGCCGATCTGTTTAGTCGCGACAACATGCCCATTGATGTGATCATCTCGCCGGAACTCGAAGTCGCCCGCGCGATTTCACGCGATCTCGTGGTTCCGGGGGCATTCGACACCATACCGATGGTTGAAGGCAGGGTCCGCGTCATCGGTGTCCGCTGTAACGAAGATTGTCCGGTGATAAATACGCCGTTGCGCCAGTTAACGGGTGTGTTTCCCGACCTGAGTATTGTGATTGTCGGGCTCATCCGCGACGGCAAAACGATCGTGCCCAGCGCCGATGAGCAGATGTTCCCCGGTGACGATGTCTATTTCGTTGCCGATAACGAGCATGTGGCTCGTGCGATGACGATTTTCGGTCATGAAGAACGTCAGGCGCGGCGCATTATTATTGCTGGCGGCGGCAATGTCGGCGTGTTTTTGGCACAGTTGATCCGCGACGAGCACCCTGGCGTAAATGCGCGGATCATCGAATCCAACCGCAAGCGCGCAGAAATTGCCGCAGCGCGGCTGCCCGAAACGACTGTCATTAATGGAAACGCGCTGGAACCCACGATCTTGGAGGAAGCGGGCGTGGCGGTTACCGAAGCCATTGTCGCTGTCACGAATGACGACGAGACCAATATCCTTGGCTCGTTGCTCGCCAAGCGTCATGGCGCGCAGCGCGCAATTGCGCTGGTGAATAACACCAATTACTCGCCGCTGATTACAACGCTCGGCGTCGATGCGGTGATCAGCCCGCGATCTATCACGGCGTCGACGATTCTGCAGCACGTCCGGCGGGGACGTATACGGGCGGTACATTCGCTCGGCGAAGATTTTGGCGAAGTGATGGAGGCCGAGATACTGGAGACTTCCAGCCTCGCGGGGCTACAGATTCGCGAAATGGAACTGCCTGATGGTGTAATGTTCGGCGCTGTTATTCGGGGCGAGCAGATTATTACGCCGCGCAGCAACACCGTCCTCAACAAGGGCGACAGGGTTGTGATATTCGTCCGCCCCTCGGCTGTGCGGGAAATTGAACGCCTGTTCGCCGTAAGCCTTGAATTTTTCTAGATACCAGAAGTTCCAATGCCCCGCATTTCATACGTAAACGGTCGGTTCATTCGGCATAGTCAGGCCGCGGTCCATATCGAGGACAGGGGCTATCAGTTCGCCGACGCGGTCTACGAAGTCATTGCTATTGTTCGCGGGCGATTGATCGACGATGAGCTTCATTTTGAACGGCTTGAACGGTCGTTGCGCGAGATCGGAATAGAGATGCTGTTCTCCCGCGCAATTTTCAGGATCAAAATTGCCGAATTACTCCGGTTGAACCGTCTTACGAACGGCTCGCTCTATCTTCAGGTGTCGCGAGGCGTCGCTCCGCGTAATCACAAAATTCCGGGGCCCATGACGCCGGCCGTTGTTATGACGGTGCGGCCGCTCCGCGAAATCCCGGCTGAGGTGGTGGAGCAGGGCGTCCCCGTTATTACCGTGCCGGATATCCGGTGGAAGCGGGCCGACATCAAGACCGTCGGCCTTTTACCGAACGTTCTGGCCAAAGAGGAGGCCGTTCAGCGGAATGTTTACGAGGCCTGGCAGATGACGCCCGACGGGTTGGTCACTGAAGGCACGTCCACAAATGCGTGGATTGTGAAGGACGGGGTGCTCATCACCCATCCGGCCGCCAGCGCGATCCTGAACGGAGTGACCCGACTGGCTCTATTGAAAATAGCGGCCGAACTGGATATCGGTCTGGATGAACGGGCATTTTCAGTCGCTGAAGCCTATGCGGCGGATGAGGCTTTCCTGTCCAGCACATCTGCTTTCGTGGTTCCGATTATCAAAATCGACGACAGGCAGATAGGGTCCGGAGTACCGGGACCGGTCTCGACCGCGCTTCTCGAGCGCTACAAAGAACACTTGTGGAGCCGCAATGCCTGACCAAATGCCAAAAGCGGTTCTTTTCGATTGGGACGGTACGCTGGTGAACAGCTGGCCGATTATCCACGAGAGCATGAACCGGACGCTGGAGGCGATGGGACATCCGACGTGGACGCTGAAAGAAACAACCACACGGGTCCGCAAATCTCTGCGTGAAGCGTTTCCGGAGCTCTTCGGCGACAAATGGAAAGACGCGCGGGATATCTTCTATGGCGCTTACCGGGAAGTTCATCTGGAACGGGTCGAGAAAATCGCCGGTGCGGATGAAATGCTCACGTTACTGCAGGATCATGGCAGCCATCTGGGTGTGGTCAGCAACAAGTCCGGCGGGCACTTGCGGGCAGAATCGACCAAGCTTGGATGGGACCGGTTTTTTGCCGGATTTCTTGTGGGCGCGACAGATGCACCGCGGGATAAACCGGCGACGGACCCGATTTACATGGCGCTTGAAGGCGTCGGCATTGAGCCTTCTCCCGAGGTCTGGTTCGTGGGCGATACCTGGGTCGATATTGCCTTTGGCAGGGCGACGAATTGCCACACAATTTTAATTGGCGATAATGATCCGAAAGACGCAGAATTCCGGGATCACCAGCCTGACGAACACTATTTGTCGTTCCAAGAGTTTCTGGAGGTTGTCAGACGAACTCAAAGTTCCATATAGAGGGTAGTGAGAGCTATCAGATCGGTTTACGAACGAACGTTTCTGGTGATGCGGCAATCGCAGGCGAAAAAGTCGTAGGCGAAAAATACGATTGAAAACAATAAGGTATTAAAATGTCTTCAGAGAAACCCCAAAACCTTCAGGATGTTTTTCTCAACCACGTCCGAAAGCAAAAAACACCGGTGACCGTCTTTTTGGTCAATGGGGTCAAGCTCCAGGGCATCATTACCTGGTTTGACAATTTCTGCGTTCTTCTTCGCCGCGACGGTCACTCTCAGCTTGTATACAAGCATGCTATCTCTACGGTGATGCCGGTTACACCGGTCTCGCTCTATGACGATGATCTCGAAGAAAACGACGACCATATCGAAGAGCCCCAAGCCTGATTTGACGGATAGCCACGAGACCGCCGGGGACGACAGGACCCGCGCTGTCGTTATTCATCCTTTCAAGAAGTCTAGTCAATCCGGCGGCCGGGCCGTAGCCTCGTGTCTCGAGGAAGCGGTTGGGCTGGCGGCAGCAATCGATCTAAATGTTGTTTATGAGGAAGCAGTGTCGCTGCCCAAGATCAATGCCGGTACCTATTTCGGCAAAGGCACGGTCGAACGTCTGGGCGAGCTGGTGGAAGAGCAAGAGGCGGATATCGTCTGCGTCGACACAACGTTGTCGCCCGTTCAGCAACGCACCCTTGAGAAAGCCTGGAATACGAAGGTCATCGACCGTACCGGGCTTATCCTGGAGATATTCGGAGAGCGCGCCCGTACGCGTGAAGGTGTTTTACAGGTGGAACTGGCACACTTGGACTATCAGCGCAGTCGTCTGGTCCGAACCTGGACCCATCTTGAACGTCAGCGCGGCGGTTTCGGCTTTCTCGGCGGTCCGGGCGAAACCCAGATCGAGGCTGACAGACGTATGATCTCCGTGCGGATCACCAAGATCAAGCGCGAGCTCGAAACCGTTACCCGCACCCGGGCGTTGCACCGTGAAGCCCGGCGTCGTATCCCGTACCCCGTGATAGCGCTTATCGGCTATACCAATGCCGGCAAATCGACGCTATTTAACGGGCTGACAAATTCCAACGTTTTCGCCAAGGATTTGCTCTTCGCAACCCTCGACCCGACCATGCGGGAGATCAAACTGCCATCGAGCCGCTCGGCAATCCTGTCGGATACCGTCGGGTTCGTGTCGGACCTGCCGACAACCTTGATCGCGGCTTTTCGGGCGACCCTGGAAGAAGTGATCGGCGCCGATATCATCGTTCATGTGCGCGATATCGCGCATCCTGATACGGAATCACAAAAGAAGGACGTCCTCAGGGTCATGAACGAGCTTGGGGTCGATTTTGGCGATGGCCGTGCCTTTGTTGAAGTACTGAACAAGATTGACCTGCTTGGTTCCGATGAGCAGGCAGCCATCCGTAACCAGGCAGAGCGGGACGATCACGTCGTTGCCATGTCTGCGGTGACCGGGGCAGAGAATGACGCGTTTCTTGAATGCCTCGATGGGCTGTTATCTGCCGACCGTGACGTGATAAATCTCAAACTGCCGCAGGGCGATGGTGCTGCGATATCGTGGCTGTACCGCCATGCGGATGTGCTCAGCCGTGACGACAAGGACGATTTCGCTCTTCTCGAAGTATCGATAGCGCCTGATCAGCTTGCTCGTTTTGAAAAAAATCAACTGAACCGCTGATCCGTCAGTACCTCGCGCCTTGACAGCGTAACGGGTCATACCTATATGTCTGGCACTCGTTAGCAGGGAGTGCTAGCAAGTTTTAAAGAAACGGCTCAAATTCAACATTATAAGGAGACGGCTAGATGGGAATCAGGCCTCTACATGACCGCGTTTTGGTCGAACCGCTTGTTGCTGAAGAGAAAACAGCTGGCGGCATTATTATTCCGGATTCAGCGCAGGAAAAGCCTCAGGAAGGCAAAATTGTCTCCGTAGGTGGCGGCGCACGCGGTGAAGACGGCAAACCCGTGGCACTCGATGTCAAAAAGGGCGACACGGTCCTTTACGGCAAATGGTCGGGCACGGAAGTTAAAATCGATGGCAAGGACCTTCTCATCATGAAGGAAGCTGACATCATGGGAATCATCGAGTAGGAGCGCCGAAAAATGGCTGCGAAAGAAGTTAAATTTGAAGGCGATGCCCGCGCAAAAATGCAAAAGGGTGTCGATATTCTGGCCGATGCGGTCAAGGTAACACTTGGTCCTAAGGGTCGTAACGTCATTATTGACAAATCCTTCGGCGCGCCGCGGATCACCAAAGATGGTGTGACGGTTGCCAAGGAAATTGAGCTTGAAGACAAGTTCGAAAACATGGGCGCCCAGATGGTCCGTGAAGTCGCGTCGAAAACCAACGACGAAGCCGGTGACGGCACGACGACAGCGACCGTTCTGGCTCAGGCCATCGTGCGCGAAGGCTGCAAGTCAGTAGCCGCCGGCATGAACCCGATGGACCTCAAGCGCGGTGTCGATGCGGCTGTTACAGCCGTTATCGCCGAACTTCGCAAGAAAGCGAAGAAAGTGTCGTCCGACGAAGAAATTAATCAGATCGGCACGATTTCAGCAAATGGCGACACCGATGTTGGCTCGATGATTTCCGACGCCATGCAGAAGGTCGGCAAAGAGGGCGTCATCACGGTCGAAGAAGCCAAGTCGCTTACGACCGAGCTTGAAGTCGTCGAAGGCATGCAGTTCGATCGCGGTTACATCTCCCCGTACTTCGTCACGAATGCGGAAAAGATGTTTGCCGAGTTAGAGGATCCGTACATCCTTCTTCACGAAAAGAAGGTTTCCGGTCTGCAGTCTATGCTGCCACTCCTCGAGTCCATTGTTCAGTCCAGCCGCCCGCTTCTTATCCTCGCCGAGGATGTTGAAGGCGAAGCTCTTGCGACCCTCGTGGTCAACAAGCTTCGTGGCGGCCTGAAAATCGCCGCCGTGAAGGCGCCGGGCTTCGGTGATCGACGTAAAGCAATGCTGGAAGACCTTGCAATCCTGACCGGTGGCCAGGTTGTCAGCGAAGATCTCGGCATTAAGCTCGAAAACGTCACGCTCGACATGCTCGGCACCGCCAAAAAAATCACGATCACCAAAGAAGAAACAACGATCGTGAACGGCGCCGGCAAGAAGGCTGACATCCAGGGCCGTTGCAACCAGATCCGCGCTCAGATCGATGAGACCAGCTCGGATTACGACCGTGAGAAGCTGCAGGAACGTCTGGCGAAGCTCGCTGGCGGTGTTGCCGTTATCCGTGTCGGTGGTGCGACTGAAATCGAAGTTAAGGAAAAGCGCGATCGTGTTGAAGATGCGATGAACGCTACCCGCGCTGCGGTTGAAGAAGGCATTGTCCCGGGCGGCGGTGTTGCGCTGCTTCGCGCTTCCAAGGTCCTCGCAGGCCTGACGCCGGAAAACGACGACCAGCGTGTCGGCATGGACATCATCCGCAAGGCCCTTCAGGCCCCCGTGCGGCAGATCGCCGAAAATGCCGGTGTCGAAGGCTCGATCGTTGTGGGCAAGCTTCTGGAAAAGAAAGACCAGAACTTCGGCTACAACGCTGCGACCGACAAGTACGAAGATCTCGTCAAATCTGGCGTTATCGATCCGGTCAAGGTTGTTCGCACGGCGCTGCAGGATGCAGCATCGGTCGCCGGCCTTCTCATCACGACCGAAGCAATGGTCGCTGAGAAGCCCAGCGAAGGCGGCGCCGGCGGAATGCCAGCGATGCCCGACATGGGCGGCATGGGCGGCATGGGCGGCATGATGTAAGTCAGCCGTTCCCGCTTAAGGAACGAAAAGAGCCGCCGCGGATTAATTCCCGCGGCGGCTTCTTTTTGTGCGACCGAGTCGGCACGAACCGGCCCCGCAGGGTATAAACCCTTATGATGATCGATATCCCCCCGTCAGACAAAATCGAATCCCTCATCCGCGAGATAACGGCAGCCGAGATCATGCCGCGTTTCCGTTCGCTGTCGAAGGACGAGAAATGGGAAAAGCGGCCGGGGTCAGTGGTGACGGCCGCCGATGTCGCCGCCGAAGCGTTTCTTATCCTCGAACTGCCGCCACTGCTGCCGGGCTCTGTCGTCGTCGGCGAAGAGATGATCGAGGACGATCCGGCGGCGCTCGACCTGCTGGATGGCGATGCGCCCGTCTGGGTGCTCGATGCGGTCGATGGCACCTCCAATTTTGCCAAGGGCAGTGTCGATTTCGGCGTGATGGTGGCGCTGGTGTCGAAGCGCGAAACCATCGGCGGCTGGATATTCCGGCCGGTCGACGATCACATGTATGTCTGTGAAAAAGGGGCAGGGGCGTTTCGCAATGGCGAGCGTCTCCGGATCGATCCGTCGCCCCGCGACATGGCCGACATGGAAGGCTCACTCGGCGGTTACATGCGCAAGCATACCGACCTGCCGGACCAGGTGGCGCGGGTCACATCGACACGGTGTATCGCCGTCGATTACTGCGCCCTGGTGAATAACGATATTCATTTTGCCCATTACCGCGGCGTGCGTGCCTGGGATCACGCGCCGGGCTGGCTGCTTCATACCGAGGCGGGCGGTTTTTCTCAATGTCTCGACGGGACGCCGTACCTGGCCGGAAAGCCTGGCGAGGGCGGCATTCTGCTCGCGACCGATGCCGAAGCGTGGGACGTTCTGCAGAATCCGATCCAGGATGCTATCGCCAGCTTCAAGTAATCTGCCGACGCGGTATACTGGCCATTAACGACACAACATTCCGAAACGGGATATCAGACATGAGCGACAAGGCAGCGGTCGCATTCGTCGGCCTGGGCGTGATGGGCTATCCGATGGCAGGGCATCTCGCCAGCAAGAGACACCCGATGCGGGTCTATAACCGGACCGGAGCGAAATCCGCCCAATGGGCCCAGGAATTTTCGGGAACCGCGCGTCCGACGCCGGCAGAAGCCGCACATGGCGCGGATTATGTGATGACCTGTGTCGGCAATGACGACGACCTGCGCAGCGTCGTGCTCGGCGAAACCGGAGTCTTTGCTGGCATGAAGGAAGGCGCGATGCTGATCGACCACACGACGACATCTGCCATGATAGCGCGCGAATTGGCGGAAGAAGCCGCCAAGCGTGGACTGGGATTTCTCGATGCGCCAGTGTCCGGCGGTCAGGCGGGGGCCGAAAATGGCTCGCTGACCGTGATGGTCGGCGGCGATGAGGCAACGTTCACCGCCGCTGAACCCGTGATGCAGTGCTACGGAAAGACGGTCATGCGCATGGGCGAGGCGGGGGCAGGGCAGTTGACCAAGATGGTTAACCAGATTTGCATCGCCGGGCTGGTGCAGGGGCTGTCCGAAGGCATGAATTTTGCCATGGCCGCGGGGCTGGATGCAAAACGCGCGGCGGAGGTGATGTCCGGCGGGGCGGCGCAGTCCTGGCAGATGGATAACCGGGCCGGCACCATGGTGGATGGTGAGTTCGAATTCGGGTTCGCGGTTGACTGGATGCGCAAGGATCTCGGCATCTGCATCGATGAATCCGCGCGTAACGGCGCGAAGCTGCCGGTAGCCGAAATGGTCGACGGTTTCTATAGCGAAATTCAGGGTATGGGCGGCAATCGCTACGATACGTCCAGCCTGATCCTCAATCTTAAAAACAAATAAGGAAAAGCGACATGTTCGAACTTCATACATGGATGACCGATAACGGCTACAAGGCGCGCCACATGGCAGAGGAAAGTGTTCTGGATTACGAATTGCACCCGGTGAATATCCGCGAGAAGGAACAGTTCAAGCCAGAATTTCTCAAGATCAGTCCCGGCCACAAGATCCCGGCCATTATCGATCATGATGGCCCCGGCGGGCAGACGGTCACGCTGTGCGAATCAGGCGCGATCCTGAAATACCTTGGGCAGAAGGCTGATAATGGTCTGTATCCGTCCGACCCGGTGAAGCAGGTAGAAGCCGACCAGTGGCTGTTTTACGGCTCCGCGCAGTTCACAACGCTGGCGCAGCAATACGGTCTGTTCTGGATACGTCTTGGCGAGGAAGTACCGCGAGCGAAAGAACATTACGAAGGTGTGATGCGCGATATGCTCGGCATGTATGACCAGCGCCTAGCGGATCGTGAATACGTCATCGGCGACTATTCGGTAGCCGATATTGCGTGTTACGCGGATACCCACATTCACGGCGTCAACGATATCGGGCTGGAAGATTTCCCGAATGTGAAGCGTTGGCACGATGCGATTGAATCCCGCCCGGCGGTTCAGAAGGCCTGGACGCCGTTCGGCTAATCACGCAGCGCTTTATGTAAAACCAATCAGCGGCGGAAGAGGGCGGTCAGGGGTCTTTTTCCGCCCTTTTTGCGTCTACCCAATGGGCTTCCATTTCGTCGAGATAGGAACCCTTGAGCGATTTTCCGTCGCGCGCCAGAGCGTCTTCGACATGACGGAACCGCCGGTCGAATTTGGCGTTCGTGCCGCGTAACGCAATTTCCGCATCGACATCTAGATGGCGCGCCAGGTTCACGCAGGCAAACAGCAAATCGCCTGCCTCATCCTGCAGGCGGGCGTGCTCGGCTTTCGCCTCAATTTCCACTTCCAGTTCCGCCAGTTCTTCGCGGATCTTGGCGATAACCGGCGGTAACGCGTCCCAGTCGAAGCCTTCGCGGGCCGCGCGTTTCTGCAATTTCTGTGCACGCATCAGCGCGGGCAGGGCGAGCGCTACCCCGTCAAGAGCGCTCGGTTTACGGCCGATTTTTGCGGCGCGCGCATCGCGTTCCTGTGCCTTCTGTTCTTCCCAGGCGATTGCCTGTCCTTCGGAGGTCCGCCCACCGACTGCGCGGAAGACGTGCGGGTGTCTGTCACGCATCTTTGTTGCGATACGCCGGGCAACGGCATCGAAATCAAACCCGCCGGTTTCGCGCGATATCTGCGCGTAGAACACGACCTGAAACAACAGATCGCCAAGTTCGTCTTCGAGCTGGTCCATATCGCCGGTCTCAATGGCGTCAACGACCTCGTAGGCTTCCTCGATCGTATAAGGCGCTATGGTCGCGAAAGTCTGTTCCTTGTCCCACGGACAACCGTTTTCGAGGTTTCGGAGACGTGCCATCACGTCGAGAAGGTCGTCGATGGCCGGGCGGTCGCTCTGGGTATGATCTGTCATAAGCCAAAACTAGGCGAAATCGCCGCGCCGTTCGACTCCGTTTCAACACCAACCAGGCACGATTCGGGCGAACCGATACCGTCGCCCGCGACACTCCAGTTTAATACGTATGAGTCAAACGCTCTTGGA
>CAJIYX010000100.1 GCA_905181725.1 Alphaproteobacteria bacterium UBA830 | reverse complement strand
GGATCGCCGAAATTTATGCCCATTACGTCGGCACCAGCGTCGCAACGTTTGAAGAAACCCCGCCGGATGCAGTGGAGGTCGCCGCACGGCTCCACCGGTTATCGTCCCTTGGCCTGCCATGGCGAGTGATCGAAGATGCGGCGGGGTCCAGGGATATGCCTATGCCGCCCCGTTCCGGGATCTCTCGGCCTACCGGTTCACGTTGGAAGATTCGATCTACATCGATGCCGACCGGCAGCGCTACGGTTACGGCATGCGCCTGCTGCCCGACCTGATTGCCAGCTACGAAGCGATAGGCAAACGCCAGATGATCGCCGTCATCGGCGGCTTCCAATCGGCAGGCTCTATCGGCCTTCACAACCGCATGGGCTTTGAAACTCCGGGGTTCTGCCATCGGCGGGCCGCAAGCTTGGCGACTGGACGGATTCAGTGCTGACGCAGGCGGTTCAGCTCCGCCCGAGGCCGCCACCTGGATTGCTGCACTGCATCATTTCAGGTGGCGTAACAATTTATTGGGCGGCGAACAATTTTCGTATACCTGCCAGCACCAATTTCTCTATCTAACTGATATTAATCAAAAAAAGACCGCTCCAAAGAGCGGCCTGAGTTTGATAGGGAGGAAACGTCCAAGAAAGGTAAGGAACACAAATCGCTTGGACAGCCAATTCATGCTGCAATGCAATGTATGGATGACCCCGCCCGGAATCAAGAAAAAAATAAGCCTTTGCAACATTTTTTTAGGGTTCACGGTTAAGGTTAAGAATAGATACCCGGATTCACATGTGCAGCGCACAAGAATTCAGCATCCGCCTGAAATCTGGCACAAAAATTGCACAGAACCTGGCATGTGCATACAACGCCCCATACTCACCCTTGCAGCAGGCATCCTGGTTGTCCTCACCACAGGTCTGAACGCGTCGGCGCAGGCAATGCCGACAAAATCCGCGATTTGCGCTGCAAATTTAGAGACTTGCCGCCAGGCCGTTCACCACACAGAACGCGCGCTCCGGTTGCCGACCGGCATTATGCAGGCGATTTCGCTGGCTGAATCGTGCCGCTGGGATAAATTCAGCCGGTCACATTTTGCCTGGCCCTGGACCGTTATGGCCCACGGAAAGGGCCGTTTTTACCCTAGCAAGGCCGCCGCGATCGCCGCGGTGCGCAGACTTCAGGCCGACGGGCTGAAAAATATCGATGTCGGCTGCATGCAGGCGGACCTGAAATATCACCCGAAAGCGTTCGACAGCCTCGAAGACGCGTTCGATCCCGCGATCAACGCGCGTTACGCCTCCGGGTTGTTTGCGAAACTGCACGAGGCAAATAAATCGCTCATCCGGGCGGTGGCCCGTTACCATTCGACCACCCGGGCGCGGAACCGGCCCTATACCAAGAAAGTCGTAAGGCTGTGGAATCAGGAACGCCGCCGGTTCTTTGCCGAGGAACGCGAGAAGAAGCTCGCCGCCTGACGGGCCGTGCGGGCACAGCGCAAGGCGGCAAAACTCACCAAAAGTCTGGCCACCCGGAAGGTCCCTCGGAAGACAGCCCGAAAGGCGCCCCGGAAGGCACGGACACTCGCGTCAGCAGGCGCGCGTTAAGCGCCCCAATTTCCGCCGAAACACCTCGGTTCGCCCCCGCCAGGACAGTTCGGTTCGTGCAGGATTGCTCAGGCCGTGAAAGCCACGTCCGCCGTCATCGCCAATGCGCCTTCGCCGGTCATCGCCCAGAGCTTGCAGGTACCGTCCTCCCCCGGCGCGCCATGGACAGTGAAATCCATCGTATCGTAAACCGGTGAGACCGCGCGGAGATCGAATTCGGTAATCGTTGCCGCCGGCATCTCGCGGCGGAACAGGTCGAGCATCATCGTCATGGTCAGCGGACCATGGAAAAGCAGTCCCGGATATCCCTCGACATCGCGCACGTAATCCTTGTCGTAATGGATACGGTGGCTGTTCATGGTCAGTGCCGAATAGCGGAACAACATGACGGCGCTCGGATGAATGGTCCGGCTCCACACCGCTTCGGCCGGGGCCGGGCGCGGCTTCGGTTTAGGCGCACTGGGATCGGCTATGTCGCGGTAGACCTGCGTGCGGCGCTCCGTGGTCGTCAGCCGGTCATCCTCGCCGAACACCTCTTCGGTAGTGGTCACGAAACAGAGCGGCCCCGAGGCGCCGTTCTTCACGGCGATATCGGCAATGGTGATCACCTTGCGGACTTTCTCGCCAATACGCATCGGCGCGTCGAACGTCATTTTTGAGCCTGCCCACATGCGGCGCGGGTAGGGGATCGGCGGCATGAAGCTGCCCTTGGCGCGATGACCGTCCTCGCCGGTTTCGGCGAACGCCACCAGTTCGTGAAAATAAAAATAGTGCCAGGCGGGCGGCAGCGGGTCGCCGTCTTTGAACGGTGCGTCATCGCGGTCGAGCGTTGCCGTGAAATAATCCGCCGCATAGGCCGACACGTTTCCATGCTTGGTTTCCGACTTGCCTATCCAGGCGCTGAAATCGGTTTCGTTTCTATCGGGATCGGAGCTCATGCCGGAAATTCCTTTTTGATGGCCGCCGTATGGGCACCGGCTGCTGGCGTGGCACCCAGTTCGCGCACACCGTTATTGATCAGCGCGGGCGGTGCGACCATATCGACCGGGCCGGTGGGCGAACCTACCTGTACGCGGCGCAGCGCCGGGTGATCCGACAGGCCGGCGACATCGTTGACCTCGCCGAACGCAATCGCGGCGGCACGCAGACGGCGGATCAGTTCTGCGCGCGCGGTATTGCCGAAGATATTGTTGATCACCGCGTCGAATTCCGGCCGGTTGGCGCAGCGCGCCTCGTTGCTTTCGAACCGGGGATCGTTGGGCAGGTCCGCATCCATCAGCACGTCGGCGCAGAGCCGTGCGAATTCGCGCTCGTTCTGGATCGCAATCAGGATCTGGCCGCCATCCGGCGTATCGTAGGCGCCGTAAGGGTGGATCGACGGGTGGTTCAGCCCAATCCGCGGCACTATCTTTTTCGCGTAGTCGTAATGCAGCAGCGGCACCGTCATCCAGTCCGCCATGCCGGCGAATAGCGACGTCTTGATCGACGAGCCCTCGCCCGTCGCATCGCGCGCGATCAGGGCTTCGAGCACTGCCATGTAGGAATACATGCCGCAGGACACATCGCAGGCCGACACGCCGACGCGGCCCGGGCCTTCGGCAAGCCCGGTGATCGAACACAGCCCCGATTCCGCCTGGACCAGCAGATCATAGGCCTTCATGTCGGCATATTCGCCCTCTTCGCCATAGCCGGAAATATCGACCGTGATCAGGCGCGGGTTGCGCTTGCGCAGCTCCTCCGAATCGAAGCCTGCGCGCGCCGCCGCCCCGGGGGCGAGGTTCTGGATGAACACGTCGGCCCCGTCGATGATGCGGTATAGCAGCTCGCGGTCGGTCTCATCCTTGATATTGGCGGTCAGCGATTCCTTGCCGCGGTTCAGCCAGACGAAATAGGCGCTTTCACCGTGGACCACGGAATCATACGCCCGGGCAAAGTCGCCCTCGGCGCGTTCGACCTTGATCACCCGCGCCCCGGCATCGGCCAGGCGCGACGCGCAATAGGGCGCAGCCACGGCCTGTTCCATCGAGACGACCAGAACGCCTTCAAGCGGTTTCAGCGCATCGCGGGCCATTGTTTGTTCTCCTGTTTGTTCTGTGGCGTCTCAGCCAAAAATATCAGTGTCACCAGACGTTAACAGCCAGGACAAGCCCGGGGTGACAATTATAGATATCGCTGACACGCAACAAGCCGTCGATGGCCAGTCCTTAGTAAGACTTCGGCATCCCGAGAACATGCTCACCGATGAAGGAGAGCACGAGGTTGTTCGATACCGGAGCGATCCGGTACAGCCGGGTTTCGCGGAACTTGCGCTCGACGTCGTATTCCTCGGCGAAGGCAAAGCCGCCATGGGTCTGCATGCACATGTCGGCCGCCTGCCATGACGCTTCGGATGCGAGGTATTTTGCCATGTTGGCTTCCGCCCCGGCACGTCCGCCACCTTCATAGACCTCGGCTGCTTTTTCGACCATCAGATTGGCCGCCTCGGTCGCCATATAGGCTTCGGCGATGGGGAACTGGATGCCCTGATTCTTACCGATCTCGCGGCCGAAGACCTGGCGGTCATTGGCGTAATCGGTCGCCTTCTTGATGAACCAGCGCGCGTCGCCGATGCACTCGGCGGCGATCAGGATGCGTTCGGCATTCATGCCATCGAGAATATAGCGGAAGCCCTTGCCCTCTTCGCCGATCAGCGAATTGGCCGGGATCACCAGATCGTCGAAGAAGACCTCGGTCGTGGCATGGTTGATCATCGTGCGGATCGGCTTGATGTCCATTCCGTTGCCGACCGCATCCCGCAGATCGACGAGGAACACCGACAACCCGTCCGTGCGCTTTTCGACCTCGTCCTTCGACTGGGTGCGCGCAAGCAGCAGCATCAGGTCCGAATGTTCGACGCGCGATGTCCAGATTTTCTGGCCATTGATAACGTAATCGCCGGCATCGTTCTTCACCGCGGTGGTGCGTAAGCTCAGCGTGTCGGTGCCGCTGGTCGGCTCGGTGACGCCGAACGCCTGCATCCGCAGTTCACCTGCGGCAATGCCCGGCAGGTATTTCTGTTTCTGCTCGTCCGATCCGTGCCGCAGCACGGTGCCCATGGTGTACATCTGGGCATGACAGGCGCCGCCATTACAGCCGGATTTCTGGATTTCCTCCATGATCGCCGCCGCCGCCGAAATACCGAGCCCCGATCCACCGAATTCTTCCGGGATCAGCACGGACAGATAGCCCGCCTCGGTCAGCGCCTTTACGAACGCGGTCGGGTATTCGCGCTTTGTATCCAGGTCGCGCCAGTATTCACCGGGATACTGTGCGCAAAGCTTCTGAACCTGTTCGCGTATATCTGCATATTCGTCGGTCATGATGGTCGCCCTATAGATCAATCGGTTTATTTTACATGTATGTAAAACATACGCAGGAGGCAGGCAAGCGGATGTGTTCGCTCTTCGGCTCTCCCGCCTGTCGTCACGTCACCCCAACTTTCCACAATATGTCATCCCGGTCTTGTACCGGGACCCAGCTGTGCGTTCACCCCGAAGACCTGCTGGGCGTTTGCCCCAAAGATAGGACCCTGGAAAAAATCCAAGGGTGACAACCGGGGGGAAGAATAGTCCTATTATGCTATAAATCATCCCTGAGGGAAGCCCAGCCAGGCTCACAGCCAGACACCCGGAGACACGCCCCATGCCGATCATTAACCGCATCGCCGAATTCCAGGACGACATGACCGCATGGCGCCGTCACATCCACCAACATCCCGAAACCGCGTTCGAGGAACACCAGACATCGGATTACGTCGCATTGCGGCTGCATGAATTCGGTATCGACGTGCATCGCGGCCTCGCGGGCACCGGCGTGGTCGGCTCGCTGAAGGGGAACAAGGGTGGCGGCCCGGCGATCGGTCTGCGCGCCGATATGGATGCGCTCGATATCGAGGAAAAGAACGATGTCGACTACAAATCCGAAAACCCCGGCAAGATGCATGCCTGCGGCCATGACGGTCATTCGACCATGCTGCTGGGGGCGGCCAAGTACCTCGCGGAAACGAAAAACTTTGCCGGCACGGTGCATTTCATCTTCCAGCCGGCGGAAGAAAACGAAGGCGGCGGGCGCGTGATGATCGAGGAAGGCCTGTTCGACAAATTCCCGGTGGATTCCGTCTATGGCATGCACAACATGCCAGGCATCCCGGCGGGTGAATTCGCTATCCGCCCCGGCCCGATCATGGCATCGTTCGATATATTCGAGATCACGCTGACCGGCACCGGCACCCACGCCGCCCTGCCGCAACTGGGCCGCGATTCAATTGTCGCCGGCGCCCAGCTTGTCACGGCACTACAGACGATTGCGTCGCGCACGATCGGCCCGTTCGATGCCGCCGTGGTGTCGGTCACCCAGATACATGGCGGCGATACCTGGAACGTGATCCCCGAAGAGGTCGTAATCCGCGGCACCACGCGCGCCTTCAAGGAAGAAACCCAGACCCACATGGAAGCCGAAATCCGCCGCATCACGGACGGCATCGCGGCGACCTTCGGCATCGACGCCAAGGTGCATTACGAACGCCGCTACCCGCCGACGATCAACCACCCGGCAGAGACCGACATCACCGTGCAGGTCGCCAGCGAACTGGTCGGCAGCGAGCTTGTATCCCTCGACAAGGACCCGATGATGGGCGCCGAGGATTTTGCCTTCATGCTGAACGAGAAACCCGGCGCCTATATGTGGATCGGCAACGGCCCCCAGGCCGGCGGCTGCATGCTGCACAACCCGCATTACGACTTCAATGACGAGGTATTGCCGCTGGGCGCGAGCTACTGGGCGAAGCTGGTGGAGACCCGGCTGGCGGGGTGAGAAACTGAACTTTCCCCGCGCAGAAACCTCCCATTGTATTAGAACATCAAAAAAAGCGGCCCTGGGGCCGCTGGGAGAATGTCTGTTTTTGAAAGAATAAGTCTCGATCGGCATCGTCGTGGAACCGGTAAGTTCGCGTTTGGGCCGATGTCGCTTGGATTCTTAAAGTTTGGCACCCTCCGGTACGCAACCCCAAGACACAGCAAAACGGTATGCCCGTTCAGATAGACCGTCAAGCTAATGACACTTCCTGAAACAGGACAAAACATCTCCCACCCCCCAACATTGACACCCCGCCCCCCATTGCCGACATTCCCCTGACCAACAGGGAGAATTCACATGGCTACCGACGTATTCGCAGGCGTTCGCCTCGCGCGCTCACCGGTTTATGGCACCAAGGGCATGGTGGTGTCCGGGCATTCGCTGGCGTCTACCGCCGGCATGCGCACGCTGGACAAGGGCGGCTCGCTGGTCGATGCGATGATCACCACGTCGGCGGTCCTCTCGGTGGTGCTGCAGCAGGCAACGTCGCTCGGAGGGGATGCGTTTTTTCTCTATCACGATGCCGACGCCGGCAAGACCATCGGGCTGAATGCCACCGGCCATGCGCCGGACGGCGCCACGCCGGAATATTACAAGGACGGCATTCCGGATCGCGGCCCTAATGCGATCAGCGTGCCCGGCATGGTCCGCGGCTGGGAACGCCTCCATGAAAAATACGGCAAGCTGCCCTGGGCTGACCTGTTCGAGGACGCGATCGACGCGGCCGAGGCGCACCCGGCATCGCGCATCCTGTGCGCCGGGCTGGATCTGTTCCGCGACGCCGTGATGGCGGACCCGGCGGCCCGCGCGCTGTATTTCAACGCAGCGGGCGAGCGCATGAAGGCGGGCGATATCCTGCGCCAACCAGTACTGGCCGAAACCCTGCGCAAAATCCGTGACGGCGGAAGCGCCGCCTATTACGAAGGCGATATAGCAAAATCCATCGGCGAATACGCGCTGGCCAATGGGGGGCTTCTTGGCCCCGACCAGTTTACAGGCTATGAGCCCGAATGGGTCGAGCCGCTCTCGACGAATTATCGCGGCCACGATGTGCAGGTGATGCCGCCGAATTCATACGGCATTCTGATGCTGCTGCAGCTCAACGGGTTGTCGGCGCTTAAATCCGAACAGCTTGCCGATAACGACACCGACCGCCTCGATTACCTGATCCGCGCCATGCAGGGCGCCTTTAACCTGGGCCAACCCTACGTGTCCGACCCACGGGTCGTCGATATTCCGATCGATCACCTGCTGGGGGCAAAAACGACTGCGAACCTGCAGGACTGCGTCGTCAACGGCACCGATCCGAGCACATTCGAAAACAAGGGCGGCACGTCCTGCATCGTCATCGCCGATGGCGAAGGCAACGCGATGTCGGTGGTGCAATCCGTGTTCCACGTGTTCGGTAGCGCCTTCATGGACCCCGGCACCGGCATCATGATGAACAACCGGATGACCGGCTTCCGCGTCGACCCGAACGATCCGCGCAATGTGGCGCCGCGCAAGCGCCCGTCGCACACGCTGAACCCCGTCATGGTGCTGAAAGACGGCAAGCCGCGCTACCTGATGACCACGCCGGGCGGACCCGGCCAGACCCTGTCGATGGTGCAGGTACTGAGCAACCTGGTCGACCGCGGCATGGAGCTGACGACCGCCATCGAATACCCGCGCTGGTCGGTCGGGCTGGATGGTTCGTTCATGCTGGAAGACGGCTATTCCGAGGGCATCGCCAACGAGCTGCAAAAGCGTGGCCACGCGGTCAAGCACGGCTCGGGCGCATCCTATTTC
>CAJIYX010000099.1 GCA_905181725.1 Alphaproteobacteria bacterium UBA830 | reverse complement strand
TCTCAACAACCCAGTTTCTCATCTGGTTGATCAGTATCTTCCAATCTGCCTCTGTGAAATCTGGTCTTGGGTTTCTCACCAACGCCGGAGCGGGGATCGTTGGTTTAGTTTGGATGTAACCTTTGGTTTTTGCGTAATCAAAAACCTTGTTCACCGAAGTTCTATAATGACGAATTGTCGAAGTTTGCAGTGGTTCACGATTTTTCAACGACTCCATCATATCAAATAGGTCACCTTCAGATATTTCGTCTATTGATTTGGTTTTGTGAAAGGGTAACGCAAGCAACTCAACCCGACGTATCGTCTGTTTGTCAGCGTCATTTAGGTTTTCACCGAATGTCTCAATCCATTCCTTAACGACTACATTGAATGGTCTGCCTTTGAGAAAACCACCTCTTCGAACCTTGAAATAAAGTTCTTCGTATTTCGTCAGTGCTATCCGTTCTGCTCTACTGCGGTCAGATTTTTTGGTCGAAAATATCTTGTAGCCGGTTGAACCCGATACACTAATCCGACACTGCCACTTTGGATTTTTAACGTCAGGCCGTTGATACAGAATAATTCGACCATCCCCGTTAAGGTCAATTTGATTTGTCTCAAACTTTGGCATCTGGTGGATGAACCTTAAATATTAAATCTTGGTGTCAGGTGTTACATTCTGAACCATAGAATGAACCTCACGATATCGTCTTTAATATGTGAACGATATGTGAATGTTGTATTGGGGCATATATTGGTTATTATATTAGGTAAGTTGGTGTTTTAATTGATATAGTTGGTATTACTGTAGATAAACCTATATATTCCCAATCTGTCGGTCAGTGGTTCGAATCCACTCGGGGTCACCACATTCGGTGACCGGGCCGGGGGGGGGCGATGTCCTGACCCGGGACCAGAACCGGATTCTGACGGGAGACAGGCTGATGACCACGACATTCTCTTTCATAGGCTTCGGCGAGGCCGGGCAGTGTCTGTCCAGGGGGCTGCAGGGCGAGGGCGCTATTGTGTCCGCCGCCTATGACATTCTGTTCGATGCGCCCGACGGGGGCGGGCCTAAGGGTGCTGCCGTGCGTGCGGCGCTCGAAGAGCGGGGCATTCCCGCGGTGGCCGCGCCGGCGGATGTGGCGCCGGGCGCGGATATCGTCATTTCGGCGGTGACCGCCAAACAAGTGGCGGAAGCGGGCGATGCCACCGGGCCGCATATGAAATCGGGCCAGATTTTTCTCGATATCAATTCGGCCTCTCCCGGCGCGAAGCGGGAAGCCTCCAGGTCGGTTTCCACCGCCGGTGCCGATTATGTAGAGGCAGCCGTGATGTCCAACGTACCGCCGCATGGCCACCGGGTGCCGATGTTTCTGGCCGGCGCGGCCGCCGATAAAGCCGCCGCGCTGATGAAGCCGCTGGGCATGGATGTAGAGGTTGTCGGTACCGAGATCGGCCAAGCGTCGTCGATCAAGATGATCCGCAGCGTGATGGTAAAAGGGCTTGAAGCCCTGCTGGTCGAATCCCTCACCGCTGCCCACCGGGCCGGCGTCGAAGACAGGGTGATCGAAAGCCTCGGCGAGAGCTTTCCCGGGCTCGACTGGCGCGGCAAGGCCGGATACCACCTTGGCCGGGTCGCGCTGCATGCCGCGCGCCGCGCCGACGAAATGGAAGAAGTTGCCGAAACCCTGCGCGAAATCGGTGTGCCGCCCACGATGGCGGAGGCCACAGCCAAACAGCTTCGCATGTGTGCCGATATGGGGCTTCGCGACATGTTCATCGACGATCTGCCGGAAGAGATAACGCCCTTTGTCGCCGCGGTCAGCGCCGCGCATTCGAGCTAGGCCGGCAACCTAGGCTCCCAAGCTAGGGTAGCAGGCTCAGCTCCTCAGACCCAGATCGCGGATACGCTCGGCTGAATGGGCGCAGAGATCCTGGGCATCGCCAAAACGGCGCGCCCCGACCCGGTCCAGTTCGGGCAAGAGCCGCAGGAATATCCGCGCCGTCAGGCCGGCATCGCCAAGCGCGGTATGGCGGTCCTGCACCGCCTCGCCGAAATGTTCGGCCAGGGCGTCAAGCGTGTGATCGTGGCGGCCGTCAAACGCTCCGATGGACAGAAGCATAGTATCCAGCGCCGGATTGTCGATCCGCTCCACCCGGCTCATCAGCGAAAGATCGAGGGCGACGTCATGCCCGACGAGCACCGCGTCCCCTGCATAGTCGAGGAATTCTGCCAGCACCGCCTCGATCTCCGGGGCATCGGCCACCATGTCATCGGTGAGGCCATGGAAGCGCGTCGAGGCGGCCGGGATGGGCCGGCCCGGATTGACGAGCCGCAAAAATGTATCGCCCTCGACGACTTTGCCGCCGATGATCCGGACAGCGCCGATCTGCACGATCGCATCGCTGTCGTCATTCCCATTGCCGCTCCCATTTCTGCCGCTATCGTCATCCGGGCCCGTCGTTTCAGTATCGATCACTACATAGTCCAGCGTGGTGAGCGGCAAGGTGGAAACATCGGCGTAGCGCCTGTCGAGCCGGAGCGGTTCGAAACTGGTAACCCGGCGGCGCGGCGACGGGCGCACGAGATCGTTCGCGTCTCCCGCCGGGGGAATCCGGCGCCACAGGACCCAGAACACGGCGGCAATACCAATCCATGTCGGCGCCAGTGCGCGGAGCATCTCGTCAATCGGCTTGGCGAACTGCCACACGCCGCCCGCGGCCAGAACCATGGTGATGATGGCGGCAATCGCGAAAAGGGCGGGCAGGCTGATACGGCGCAGCATTCGGGGGGCCTCCTGTCGGTTGGCGTTTTATCCCGGCTTAGACCGGGTGACGCAGCTTGGTGTATAGGCGGCGTATTTTCCGCACGTAGTTCTGGGTCTCACGGTAGGGCGGAATACCGACGTATTTCTTCACTGCGCCTTCGCCGGCGTTATAGGCGGCAACGGTTTTTGTGACATCGCCTTTGAAATGCTTCAGAAGCCAGCGCAGATACCGCATTCCGCCCTGGATATTTTGGTTGGGTTGAATGCGTCGCGCACGCCGAACCGGGTCGCGGTGGCCGGGATAAGCTGCAACAGTCCCTGCGCGTTGGCCGACGATACCGCGTCGGTCTGATAGGCGGTTTCGACCTGGATGACGGCCAGTACCAGTTTGGGGTCGAGCCCATATTTGGGGGCAAGCTCGGCGACCAGAGCGCGGATCTCCCGCGGTGCGTAGAGCTTCGCACGCGCCGCCCGGCCCCAGCCATTGGGGCAGGGCGCCGAGCCCCGCTTGCCCCGCTGCCGGAAGATTTTGGCCATCGATGTGCCTTCCGGGTGTCCCAGCGCCGCCACCCGTTTGAACCACGCAGAGGCGCGGGCCTGATCCTGTTTGAAGCCGTGTCCCCCGGCATATAGAAGCCCGATGGCATAGGCGGAATTCGCATGGCCGTCGGCATCGGCGCGGCAATATAACAGCATCTCCACCCGGTAGTTACGGGCCCGGCCATCCGTCGGGTGGTGGTGGCGCATCGCCATGTCATAGGATACATCCGCATAGACATAGACATAGACATAGGCATTGGCATTGGCGGGTGTGGCCGCCAGTCCCGCCACCAGGACCAGGGCGGCAGGGACGGCAATTTGTACAAGGCGTTTCATGTGCCGTCAGGTGTCGCGATCTGCCATCGCTGCAGTAGATTTCGCGGTCTGGTGATAGAGCAGTTCGCGTTCCTCGTCGGTCGGCGGTGCGGTGCGGCGTAGATCCTTGCCGAGATCGACGCCTTTCTGGACGGCTGGGCGGTCCTTGATGGCCTTGCGCCAGCGCGCGACGTTCGGGAAATCGTCCAGCGCCTGGCCGAGCGGTCTCGAAATCAGAACCCACGGCCAGCTCGCCATGTCGGCAATGGAATATACATCCCCAGCCAGCCATTCGCGGTCCGTCAAGCGGCGCTCCAGCACACCGATACAGCGGTTATATTCGTTGGCGTAGCGGTTCTTCGAATAATCGTGCTCGCCCTGCGCGTAATTGACGAAATGGCTAATCTGTCCGGCCATGGGGCCCAGATTGCCGACCTGCCAGAACAGCCATTCCAGCGTTTCCTTTTCGCCCACCGGGTCCGTCGCCATGAACTTGCCGGTTTTGCGCGCCAGATGCAGCAGGATCGCCCCGGATTCGAATATCTTCACCGGCTCGCCTGCATATTCCGACGGCGGGTCGTCATCGACGATTGCCGGCATCCGGTTATTGGGGCTGATCGTCAGGAAATCGGGCGCGAACTGTTCGCCCTTGGAGATGTTGAGCGGGATCATGCGGTAATCGATGCCGCATTCCTCCAGCATGATCGACACTTTCCAGCCGTTCGGTGTCGGCCAGTAGTAGAAATCGATCATTCGGCCGCATCCTTATTTATGGCCGTCTTCAGGCCCGTCTCAATGCCCGTGAGCGTTGCGATTTCGTCCGCCGTGTAGCCGATCCCGCCGAGAATTTCCGCTGTGTGCTCGCCCAGTGCAGGGCCACCGCGCCGGTGTTCCGCCGGGGTGCCCGAGAACTGTGCTGCAAGACGCGCCTGGCGGACGCCGCCTGCAAGATGATGGTCGGTCTCGACCAGGATCCCGTTGGCGACAACCTGGGGGTGATCGATCATATTCGTGCGGGTCAGCACGGGCGCGCAGGGCACGTCCTCGGCTTCCAGTCGGGTAATCCACTCTGACGCCGGCCGGGTCCGCAGAATATCCTGGGTCAGGGTCAGACGTGCATCGATATTCTCCTGGCGGAGTGCCGGCGTTTTGAAACGTGCGTCCTCCAGAAATTCGGGCATCTCGAACGCCCGGCTCAGCGCTGCCCATTCCTTGTTGCTCTGAACCGCGACGCTGATATGGCCATCTGCGGTCTCATAGATCAGGTCGACGAAGCTCGCCGCCTTCTGCTGTGGGAACGGGCTATCGATAAAGGTCTGGCTGCCCATGTCCGAGCCCCACAGAAAGGCGATGATCGCGTCCAGCATCGACAGGTGGATGTGCTGGCCCTCGCCCGTGCGTGCCCGTGACAACAGCGCCGCCGTGATGGCCTGGGCCGCGACAATGCCCGTCAGTTTGTCGGGCAGGATGGTGCGCACCAGCCGCGGGCGTTCCTCGTCCGAGCCCGCCTGCACGGTGGCGAGGCCCGAAAGCGCCTGGATCAGCGGATCGTATACCGGCTTGCCGGCATAGGGGCCGGTCGCGCCGAAGCCGCTGATCGACACGTAAACAATATTGGGGGCGACGGCGCGGATATCGAGCTCGCCGATGCCCATGCGGTCGACCACGCCGGGCCGAAAATTCTGAATAAAAACATCCGCGCCCTCGCACAGCTTCAGCAAAGCCTGCTTGGCAGCCGCGTCTTTCAGGTTCAGCGCGACCGAGCGCTTGTTGCGGTTGTTATTGATAAAATTGGCGGAAAACCCGTTCTGCGTGTTGGCCGAGCTGCGGGTCTGATCGCCGCCGTGGGGTTTTTCGACCTTGATGACGTCTGCGCCCTGGTCGGCGAGTATCATCGTCGCCGAAGGGCCCGATACCATCGATGTGACGTCGATGATGCGAAATCCGTGGAGAGGCCCTGTCATGCATGCAACATACAGGGGATCAGGCTGGCAAGTCTAACTGTCGTGTGCGGCGGCGGATCGCGCGGGACAGGATGCCGTAACGTGGCGCTGCGATCATCGCGGCGGTCTGCAGCAGCCCGGCGACAACAGCAATCATGCCGGCAGCACTCAGCGAATCCGTGTCGCCCCAAAATTGCGGGCCGAACGCAGCCAGAACATACCCGCCGACACCGGCAATCACGGCGACCAGCACGCTCAGCCAGAGCTGCCGCGACAGGCTGTCGGTCAGCATTCGTGCCGTTGCCGCCGGGCAGATGAACATCGCGATCACGAGGATCGAGCCCACGGCTTCGAACGCGGCGACAGCGGCCAGGGCGACGACGACGATCAGGACGGTCGAGATCGTCCGTACCGGCAGGCCGAGGCTGGCGGCGAGACCGGCATCGAAGGTCGATACCTTCAGTTCCTTGTAGAAAGCCACGATCATGATTGCGATCGCCGCCGTGACCCCGGCGAGGGTAATCAGCTGACGCGGTAGCTGCGACAGCGCTTCCCAGGTCAGCGCGTCGTCCCAGCCGGTAACACCGAGCCACAGCGTCGATTCCAAGTTGCCGTATAGCGCATGCTCGGCATCGATATGGGCGTTGGACGCGCCGGTCTGTTCGAGCAGCACGATGCCGATGGCAAACATGGTGGTGAAAACGACCCCCATAGCCGCCCCCGATTCCAGTCGCCCGGCTCGGCGAATGATCTCGATCAGCCCGGCGGCGATGACGGCGGCAACCATTGCGCCCAGCATCAGCGGCAGGGTGGCGATGGTGCCGGCGATCAGGAAGCCTGCGACGATTCCCGGGAGCGCGACGTGGGATATCGCGTCGCCGATCAGCGCCTGGCGCCGCAATACGAGAAAATTCCCCAGCAGCCCGCAACTCGTCGCCGACAGGACGGCGACGAGAATCGCCGGCAGATCGATGGACAGGAAATCGGCTGCCGTCATCGGCTGGGCGCTTCGAGGGTCGCAACGATATCCGCCGGGAGCACATCCTCAATTCGGGTCCCTGTGAGCGGATTAAAGGAAAGTGCGGCTTCCGGGTGACGCGTGCGATAGGTCTGCCACAGGCGGTCCTGGCGGCGCATCTCGGATGCTGCCGTTCTGCCGCTTTCGGTAATCCGCGCGTCGCCATCGATATAGCCGCGCCAGCGAACCACGCGGTAGGACAGGCCGTCCGGCGGCAGGTATCCGTCTGCCATGGCCAGCAGGCCGCGTACCGATGCTGCGCGGACGCGCATCCGCAGGCGCCGGATGCCCCAGGCGATGACGCCCCGCCGCGGTGCAAACAGCAGGCTGATGGTGAAGATGGCAGCGGCGGCGAGCACGATGACGGCCCCTGCCGGCATGTCCGGTAGAAGCGCGGACAGGCTGCCGCCGAGCCAGCCCGCCAGCCCGCCGAATGTGCCCGACAATGCGACCAGCCGGCCCAGTCTTTCGGTCCAGAACCGGGCGGATGCCGGGGGAATGATGACCAGGGCGATGATCAGCACAAGGCCGACGGTCTTGAGCCCGATGGCGACGATCGCGAGCAACAGGCCGATCATCGCGAGATCGATCCGGGTCACGCGCCAGCCCTGCGCTGCTGCAAAGCCTTCATCGAACGCGACGGCGCCGAACTCTTTCAGCAGCAGTAATGCAATCAGGATTGCCACCAGCGACGCGCCGCCGATCAGCTGTGCTTCACCCGCGGTCAAAGCCGCGGTGGAGCCGAGCAGGAAGCTGTTTAACCCGGCCTGTCCGGCCGCCTGGAGCGTCTGGATATGGCTGAGCAGGACAATGCCGAGCCCGAAGAAAACGCTGAGGACGGTGCCGATCGCCGCGTCTTCGGGCAGGCGGGTGTAATCCCGGATCCATTGAACACACAGCACTCCAAGCGCGCCGGTCGTGGCCGCTCCGGCCATCAGCAGGGCAAGATTCCGGCCCGTGCCGCCAAGGGCGATGCCGATTAGGAAGGCGATGGCGATACCGGGCAGGGTGGCGTGGCTGATCGCATCCGAAATCAGCGCGCGTTTGCGCAGGAACGAAAACACGCCGATGACGCCGCCACCGATGCCGAGCGCAATGACACCGGCGAGAACAACGGATGTGTTGTATCCGCCCTGAAAGGTCAGGATAGAGAAAAGCTCGCCTGGCATCGATTTCAAGCGGAGCCAGCGATGGCCCGGATTTCGGTTTCCGCCAGACGCCCGCCATAGGCGCGCTGCAGAAGCTCTTCGGTGAGCACGTCATCGACGGCCCCGTGGGCAATCGCGTGGACGTTCAGGATCAGGGCGTGATCGAAGTAGTCGGCGACCGTCTGCAGGTCGTGATGGACACACAGGACCGTCGCTCCCGCATCGCGGACTTCGCGCATCACGTTCACGATGGCCCGTTCTGTTGCCGCATCGACGCCTGCGAACGGCTCGTCCATCAGGTAAAGATCGGCTTTTTGTGCCAGTGCCCGGGCGAGAAACACCCGCTGCTGCTGTCCACCCGAAAGCTGGCCGATCTGCCGGCCGGCAAAATCCGCCATACCGACCCGGTCAAGATAGCTGCGGGCGGCCTCTCGGTGACGGCGACGCACCGGGCGGCACCAGCCGATTTCGCCATACAGCCCCATCGCGACGACGTCTTCAGCGGATGCCGGAAAATCCCAGTCGACGCTCGTGCGCTGCGGAATATACGCGATCCGCCGACGCGCCTGGCGCAACGTGCTGCCGAAGACGCGCACGTCTCCCGCCAGTGTCGGGACAAGTCCGAGCATGGCCTTGATCATCGTCGATTTGCCGGCACCGTTCGGTCCGATGACGGCGATCAGGCCGCGGTCCGGCGCATCGTAATCGAGGTCCCAGACGGCGGGCTTGTCGTCATAGGCGACGGTCAGTCCGCGGATCGACAGTGGCGACGGCGCGATCTCATTGCGTGGCTGTCGGGTCTCGAACGGGATCAAGCGGGGTGGGTTCATGGCTTAATCCAATTCTGCTGCAAGCTGTCCGCCCAGGCCCCGCGCCGGTGCCGTGCCGCCAAGCGCGCGGACAATCGTGGTGACATTGTGGTCGAACATGCCGAGATAGGTGCCGGTATATCCGCCCTTTGCGCCCATCGCGTCGGAATAGAGCGAGCCGCCGATACGGACTTTATGGCCTTGTGCGGCGGCGCCTTCGATGAGCGCGCGGACATTGCGGGTCGACACCGTGGTTTCAACAAAAACAGCGGCAATTTTTCGCTGCGCCAGCGTATCGACCAGCATTTCTACCTTGCGGATACCGGCTTCGCTTTCGGTGCTGACGCCCTGAATGGCTAGCACGTCGATGGCATAGGTGCGCCCGAAATAGCCGAACGCGTCATGCGCCGAGACCAGCGCGCGGGACGCCGCCGGGATCGTCGCAATCGCTGCTCTGGCACGGGCATCGAGGGCTTCGAGTTTTCTGAAATACGCCGTGGCATTCGTTCGGTACGTGGCCGCGTTCTCCGGGTCATGCTGCGCCAGGGCGTCGATTGCCGCCTGCAGGGCCTTTGCCCACAGTGCCGGGTCCATCCAGACATGGGGGTCATGGGTTTTGCCGTCCCAGGGCAGCAGGTTTCGGCCCTTGAGCGTATCGGCAATGCCGATCACCGGTTTGCGCGCTGCGAACCGGTTCAGCATATCGATCATCTGCGCTTCGAGATGCAGGCCGTTATAGAAGATGATATCTGCGCGGTTGATCTTGGCGACATCCGACCGGGTAAGACGGTAGAGATGCGGATCGACGCCGTCGCCCATCAGGGTGATGATATCCGCCTTGCCGGCGGTGATCTCCACCAGCGGCTGGCCGATCTGCGCGATGGTGGTGACGATATTTTTGCGGGCATGCGCGGGCAGGGCGGTCAATGCCGCCAACAGGATTATCCCGGCGCATGCGCCTATCCATCTGATCCCGAAACTGGTCCTCATCCGTCCCACCGATAGTGCCGCAGCGTATCCTGCTATCCTTTCAACAGTATCCGGACAACGGGTTTTCGCAAGCGCTAATAATATAAAGTAAGGCTAAATATATTAGCAGAGGCTAATTTATGTGTGCCGAACGACTTCCCGTGTCCAGGGTGGGCAGCATATTGCCGGATTTGAGTGTTGGCGGCCGTTTAACCGCCGAGAACGGCCATAAAATCACACTGCATCATGGCGATGGAATCGCCCTCCAGCGAAGACGCCTGGCGGGCAGGCCGGTTTTCGGGGTCGGGGAACATCGCCGTCCATTCGGCGTTTAGCGCCGAGCGGTCGGAGGGATCTTTCAGCCAAACATTTATCTTGATGATGTCGTCCGTGGTTCCGCCGGCTGCGTCGACAATATCGCGGATATGGCGAAACAGGATCGCGCATTGCTCTTCTATCGTGTCCGGAACGGTGTCGCTCCGTGTATCGCGGCGCATGATCAGCCCGGTGACCAGCATAATGCCGATCACCGACGCATTGGGGATGGGTCCTTGTGGGCGAACCCGTCGATATGGATACTTTTGCGGCGGCTCATCGGAATTCTAATTCTTGTATTTGATGCTGCAGCCATAGGCGCGGGTCTTGGCCACGCTTACGGCGCGTCCGGCTTTCAGGTCGGCGAGCGCGGTGTGGACGTGGTTCTTCGCCTCTTTGATCGAATCCGGATGCCAGTTCGAATTGTCGTCAATCGCGCCGTAATGGGCGAGCTACCCCCTGGCATCGATGACGGCCATGGTGGGTGTGTGACGGGCTCAAGACCGTCGGCCGATTTTCCCCTCGGGGTCGAGCACGATACCGGTCGGGGCCGCCTTGCGCTGCGCGTTCAGGGCTTCGTCCTGTTTGCCGGCCACATGGCCTTCGAGGCCCGGTGCGGACGAAATTACCTACAGCCAGACAACGCCGTCTCTGGTCGCATCGCGCTGGATGGCCTGCATGTTGCCCCCGCTGAAATGTTTGCGGACATACGGGCAGTCATGGTTAGTCCATTCCAAAACGACCGCTTTGCCTTTGAAATCGGCCAGTGAGACAGGTTTCCCCGCACTGTCTGTGCCGCTGAAGACCGGTGCGGGCTTACCGGTGTCCGGCGTCGCGGAGACTGTCTGGGGCAGGGCGACTATCAGCGCCGCGGCAGCGGCAAGGGACACCAGGGATCGGGATTTCATGGGCGACTCCATCATTGGGCGTCTCGGGTAAACAGTCTCGGGCAAACAATCTCAGGCAAACACAGGTCAGGCTCACTTCACGTCAAAGCGACCGATATTCCGCTGGACGTCCTCATTTCTCGTAGCGCGGATTGTCCTCTGCCAGCCGGGCGAGCACGTCTTCACGCAACAGCTTACCGGCGGCTTTGCGGGTTCGGCCAGCCTCGTCATAAACGCCTGCGCGGAGGTCCGCCGCGAACTTGCGGTTCAGCCGGTGTAGCGCCTTGTCGTCGGATTCAAGCCCGTCGGCGCCGTACAGGTCTTGAAGCCCCGCCAGCTCGCCCGGCCATGCCGAAGCGCCACCAGCAAGCTCTTGCCGCGCGATACCGATGGCGGCCGTGATCAGCGCCACATTGTAGCGCTGTCGGTTCGACAGATCGGGTGCGACCTCGCCCGCCAGCGTGCGCTCGGATATTTCCAGCAGTTCCCGTGCATCGGGGCGGCTTCTCATCACAAGGCTCCCGTCAGGTTCAGGCATTCATATTCGATCTCTGCCAGGCGCCGCCCGATCAGGGCCAGCTCAAGGCTGGGCTCGTCGCCCGACCTGTGACGCATCGCCTGCTGAAGCGCGATCACGGCCCAGCGCACATGCGCCATCGCCTCCCAGTAATGCACTTGTTTCGGATCGATCGTCCGCCCGGATGCCTTTTCATAGGCGCGGTAAAAAATATCGCGCCCTGCAATTCCGCCGGCTTCGAGCCGCGGTCCGGCGAAACGCCAGCAGCGCGCGCAGAACCAGGCGATATCTTCATGCGGATCGCCCCAGCCGGCGAATTCCCAATCGAGCACGCCGGTCAGCACACCGTCATCGACCATGTAATTTCCGGTCCGGAAATCCCGGTGGCAGAGAACTGTCTCGCCCATCGGCGGTGAGTTGTTTTCGAGCCAGCGCAGGGTCCATTCCAGAACCGGGTGCGGTTCGGGCATCTCATCGAGATAGGCGCAGTAGGTCGCGATGGCGCCCATCGCCGGCGTTTCCCGGATGGCACCCAGAAATTCGAGCCCGGCGTGGGGCGGCCGCATCGTATGAATACGCGCGAGCTCATTTGCGAGTGTTTCCGCCAGGGCCGGCTGGGCACCGGCGCGGGTAATGCGGTTGCCGAGCGCCGTCCCCGAAATGCGTTCCATCAGATAGAACGGCTTGCCGGCCACTCCTGCGTCGCCGTAATGCCAGAGCGGCCGCGGCACGGTGACCCCGGCGGCTTCGGCGGCTTTCAGAAGGGCGAATTGCTGCGCCAGAGGTCGGCTTTCGGAAATCGTCGTGGTGGCTTCTGCCCGGAGAACCAGTTCGTGCCTGCCGTCGAACGCGCCGCCATGGATGGTGACTGTCAGCGCGCGATTTTCCTGAATAGCGCCGCCGGTCAGCAGGTCGCCGTCATCGACAGTTACGCTGTCGGCGCCGGCGGCATCGCGGATGAACGGGACAAGTGGCATGTCAGTCCCAGCTCCAGAAATCGAGCCCCTCGCTTAGCAGGTAGCGTGACAACACCATCTTGTGGGTTTCCGATGATCCATCGACCAGGCGCGCCTGGCGGGCATAACGGTACATCCATTCAAGGGGTGTGTCTTTCGAATAGCCGCGCGCACCGCGCAGCTGGATCGCGGTATCGATGGCCTTGTGAAGCGTTTCGGACACCATCACCTTTGCCATCGAGACCTCTTTGCGGGCGAAATCCCCGGCATCCAGTTTTGCCGCCGCGCGCATGGTCAGCATCCGCCCGATCTCGATCTGCATTGCCGCTTCGCCGAGCATCCACTGGACGCCCTCGTGCTCGGAGAGCGTTTCGCCGAATGCCTTGCGTTCGCGGACATAATCGAACGTTTCTTCAAGCGCGCGCTTGGCCATGCCGGTCCAGCGCATGCAATGGGTCAGCCGCGCGGTGCCGAGGCGGATCTGTGCCAGCTTCAGCCCGTCGCCGACTTCCATCAGCCGGTTCTCATCGGGGATTTCGAGCCCGTCGAAACTGAGCTCGCAATGGCCGCCATGTTCTTCGGGCCCCATGATCGCGATGCGGCGCAGGATTTCCCAGCCCGGCTGGTTGGCGTCGAACAGGAAGGCCGACAGCCCCTTGCGGGTATCGTCCGAAGTGCGTGCGATAAGAATGAAATGCTGGGCTTCGCCGGCCCCGGTGATGAACCATTTCCGTCCGTTGACCACCCAGGTATCGCCCTTTTTCTCGGCAGTGGTCATCATCGCCGACGGGTCGGAGCCCGATCCCGGCGCCGGTTCGGTCATCGCGAAAGACGATCGTACCTTGCCGTCGATGATCGGCTGCAGCCAGCGTTCCTTCTGGGCGTCGGTTGCGACCTTGTTCAGCACCGTCATGTTGCCGTCATCGGGTGCGGCACAATTGAAACAGACCGGCCCGAAGATCGAGCGGTTCATTTCCTCGTAGCATGGCGTGATGCCGGCGACATTCAATCCCTGACCGCCGCGTTCCTTCGGCATCTGCAGCGCCCACAGACCCGCGTCCTTCACCTTGGCGCGCACGCCCTTCAGCACGTCGGGGTGGATGTTTTCATGCGCGTCGTAATTTGCCCGGTCTGCTTCGAGCGGAATGATATGGGTTTCCACGAAGCCACGAATACGGGCGCGGTAATCTTCAATCTCGGGGGGAAGGGCGAAATCCATTCTATTCCTTACATGCCGCTCAGGCTCAGGCCACCGTCGATGGTGACGATCTCTCCGGTCATATAGCCGCCTGCGGGGGATGTCAGCAACAGCAGCACACCCTCCAGGTCGGCGATCTGTCCGAACCGGCGTTGCGGGACGCGCTTGACGATACGTTCGCCCGCCGGGCCGTTCAGAAAATCCGTATTCAGATCGGTCTGAATATAGCCCGGCGCCAGGGCGTTCACCGAAATGCCGTGGCGTGCCAGTTCTAGCGCCGATGTGCGCGTCACCTGGTTGATGCCTGCTTTGGACGCCGAATAGGCGTGTACCTGGCCGGTCGGGGTCTGACCGAGCATTGACGAAATATTGACGATACGGCCGCCGGTCTCCGCTGCGATCATCCGCCTGGCTACTGCCTGAGTGACAAGAAAACACCCGGTCAGGTTGGTGTCGATCACCTGGCGCCATTCCTCGGGCGGGGTATCGACAAGTGCCCGGTTGGTGACCGTGCCTGCGTTGTTGATCAGCGTATTGATGGGGCCGAAGGCGTTTTCCGCGGCATCCAGCGCGCTCTCGATGCTTTCCGGGTCGGTGACATCAAGTGCCACCGGAACCGCGTTATCGCCAATTTCCGCCGCCGCCTCGGCACATTTATCCGCGCGCCGCGCGCCGAGCACAACTTTCGCCCCTGCATTGGCCAGAAATCCGGCGAAGGCGCGCCCGAGGCCTGATGAAGCACCGGTGACGAGGGCAACCTGTCCGGCAAGCGAAAAATCGGCCGTCATGTGAGGCTCTTCAGCCAGTCGGCAATCGCACTGCCGATCTCGTCGGGAGAATCTTCCTGAATGAAGTGGATGCCGGGCACGGTAACCTCCGTCTGGTTGGGCCAGGTCCGGCAGAATTCCCGCTGGTCGCCAACAAGAATCGCGCCGGGCTTGGCATTGATAAACAGTTTCGGTATCTCGGAGACACTCATCCAGTCTGCGTAGGATTGCACGATCCCGACAACGTCCGCCGGCGTGCCCTCGATCGGGAGCTGCCGCGGCCAGGTCAGCGTCGGTCTGCGGTCTTCGCCCGGTGTTTCGAACGGGCGGCGGTACTCGGCCATTTCATGGTCTGCCAGATCGCGCGCTATCGATCCCGGCAGGATGCGTTCGACAAAAGCATTTTTTTCCAGCACGAGATTCTCGCCGGCGGGCGAGCGCAGCCCGTCAAATACGGGCCGTGACGATTCCGGCCAGTCGTCCCAGGTGATCGGCTTCACGATGCCTTCCATATAGGCGATGCCGAAGACCGCATCGCGATGCCGGTTGGCCCAGTCAAAGCCCAGTGCCGAGCCCCAGTCATGGATGACCAGCGTCACGTGCTCTGTCACCCCGATATGGGCGAGCAGATCGTCGAGATAGTCGCGGTGTTCGACAAAGCGGTAACTGTCGAGCCCCGGATTATCCAGCTTGTCGGAATCGCCCATGCCGATCAGGTCGGGGGCGATGCAGCGTCCCATATTTTCCAGATGCGGCATGACGTTACGCCACAGATAGGACGATGTCGGGTTGCCATGCAGAAACACGATGGGATTGCCCACCCCCATTTCGGCCCAGGCCATCGTTTTGTCCCGGATCGTCGCCGTCTTTTTGGCTGTCTTCTTGGCTGTCTTGTCGTCGGCCCAGCTCATATCATTCGCCTTTGAAAGACGGTTTCCGTTTGTTCACGAACGCCTTGATCCCTTCGCGGGCATCGGATGTGCGGGTCAGGTCGCTGATCGACCGGGTTTCGCGGTCCATCTGGGTCTCCAACCCGCTGGTCCACGTATCCTGCAGCAGTCGCTTGGTGGCACCAAAGGCTTTTGTCGGCCCAGCCGCGAAGGCTTTTGCCTGGGCCATGGCCTCTTCCTGCAGGGCGTCATCGGCGACAACGCGGTCGATGATACCCATCTGCTGTGCTTCGTCCGCACTCAGCATCCGGTTGGTCAGCATCAACTCACGTGCGCGGCGCAGACCGATCAGGCGGGGCAGGAACCATGTCGAAGACCCGTCGGGGGACAGTCCCGCCGCCGTGTAGGCAAGGGTAAACCGCGTCGAGCTTCCGGCAATCGCGATGTCACAGGTCGCGGCCAGACTGAACCCGGCACCTGCCGCCATGCCGTTGATTGCGCCGACGACCGGCGCGTCCATATGCGCCATGCGGCCGATCGCGGCATGCAGCAGACCGGTTATCTCTTTCAGGGAGGCACCGAGCTTGTCGCCCTGTGCGTCGAAATATTTCAGATCGCCACCGGCGGAAAAGATCGACCCTTCGCCGGTCAGCAGGACGGCGCGGATATCATCGCGCTCGTCACACGCGATGGCAGCATCGAACAGGTCGCGGCAAAGCGCCGGGTTGAAGGCGTTTGCGGCTTCCGGACGATTCAGCCCTAAACGCGCCACACCGTCCGCTACATCGAATGACAGAGTTTTGTATGTCATATCCATCCCTTTCGCGCGATTGTCATGCGTCGTTCCCGACGATAGGGTCGGTTTAACCGCAAAATTACAGACAATCAAAGGGAGGGCAGCATGCTTGGCCTCATGATGGACAAGCCGCTCCTGATATCGTCGCTGCTCGATTATGCGGCGACGTATCACGGTGGCACGGAAATTGTCTCGCGAACGGTCGAAGGAGCGATCCACCGCTACACCTATTCGGACGCCGAGCTGCGGGCAAAGAAACTAGCCAGGGCTTTGCAGGCGCTTGGTGTCAGCGAAGGCGACCGGATCGCCACGCTGGCCTGGAACGGCTATCGCCATTACGAGCTGTATTACGGCGTGTCCGGCATCGGGGCGATCTGCCACATGATCAATCCGCGCTTATTTGCGGCACAGATTGCCTATATCATGAGCCATGCCGAGGACACGCTGGTCTTTGTCGATCTGACATTCGTGTCGGCGCTCGAGGAAATCGCGTCCGAGGCGGGCTCGGTGAAAGGCTTCGTCATCATGACCGATGAAGCCCATATGCCCGAAACCTCGTTGCCCAACGTTTATTGTTACGAGACGCTGCTCGATGCGCAGGATGGCGATTACGAATGGCCCCAGTTCGATGAGCTGACGGCATCTTCCATGTGCTACAGCTCAGGCACGACCGGCAGCCCCAAGGGTGTGCTATATTCTCACCGGTCGACGGTGCTGCATGCCTGGGCGTCCACGACGCCCGACATGCTGGGGATTGCCGCGCGCGATGCGGTGATGCCGGTGGTGCCCATGTTCCATGTGAACGCGTGGGGGCTGCCCTACGCCGCGACAATGATCGGCGCCAAGCTGGTCCTGCCGGGTGCGGCGATGGACGGCGAAAGCGTGCATCAGCTGATAGAAGACGAAGGAGTGACGTTCTCGGCCGGTGTACCGACGGTGTGGCTCGGGCTTCTTGATTATCTCGAACGCAGCGGCAAACGGCTGGACGGATTCGAGCGCTGCGTGATCGGTGGTTCCGCCACCCCGCGCGCGATGATCGTCAAGCTGCAGGAAGAATACGGCGTCAACGTGCTCCATGCCTGGGGGATGACCGAAATGTCACCGCTCGGCACGGTGAACTGGCCGAAGCATGGCATGGAGAACGAGACCGAAGGCGCGCGCCTCGACCGGGAGATCAAACAGGGAAGGCCCTGTTACGGCGTCGACCTGAAGATCGTGAACGATGCCAATGAACGTCTGCCCGAAGACGGCGAAGCCTTCGGTGAGCTTAAAGCCCGCGGGTTCTGGGTGTGCAGCGAATATTACCGGGGCGAAGGCCAGAGCCACGATGCCGATGGCTGGTTCTCCACCGGCGACGTGTCGACAATCGATGCAGACGGCTACATGCATATCACCGACCGCTCGAAGGATGTGATCAAGTCGGGCGGCGAATGGATCAGCTCGATCGAGCTTGAAAACGTCGCCGTCGGGCATCCTGACGTATTCGAGGCTGCCGTCGTTGGTGTCGCTCATCCAAAATGGGACGAACGACCGCTTCTGGTCATCGTGCGCAACGAGGGCAGCGCCGTTACGCGCGACGAATTGCTTTCTTACTACGAAGGCAAGGTTGCGAAGTGGTGGATTCCCGACGATGTCGCCTTTGTCGACGAACTACCGCACACCGCGACCGGCAAGCTGCTGAAAATGGACCTGCGCGATAAATTTCAGGATTACAAACTGCCGACCGCCTGAGCGGCCAGAGCCTCCTTTTTTGCCACTCGCCGGAATCCTGCTCGGATTCCGGTATTTTTCAGGCCTTTCCGGCGTCGACGTCCGACAGAAATTCGTCAAGAACGGCGTTGAACAGCTCGGGCTCTTCAAGATTGAGCACATGCCCGGTATTTGGCAGCACGAACAGTCTCGAGCGGTCTATCAGGTCTTTCATGAACAGGCCGGGGGCGAGGCAGCGCTGGTCGTCGTCGCCGGTGACGATCATCGTCGGCACCGGAATAGCGCGAATTTGATCCGCGAGATCCCACAGACCCGGCCGTGAAGCCTGCACGCCGCGCTGGGTCAGTGCCGCGCCGATAGCGGGATGTTGGGTGAGCCGGGCAATAAAGGCGGCCCAGCCGCGCGGGTCCTTGTCGCGGAAGGTAAGCCGGCCCGGTACTGTGACGTATTCCTCTGCATAGTCGGCAGCGCCACGGGTCTCGAATTTGTCGGCAACGGCGAGGGAGAGGTTGCGGAATTCGTCGCGGGTATCAGGCTCGGCGCCGTATCCGCAGCCGCAGACCGTCAGCGATAGCGCGCGGTCGGGATACGCCATACCGAAATGCAGTGTCGCGAACCCGCCCATCGAAAGCCCGACGATATGGGCCTTCTCGATTCCCAGGTGGTCGAGCACGGCAAGCGCGTCGGCCCGGGCAATATCCTGGGAATAGTTCTCGATATTTTCCGGCACGTCCGACCCGGGATAGCCGCGCGCCGAATAGACGATACAGCGCCGGCGCCTGCCAAAATGGGTGACCTGCGGGTCCCAGGCGCGCCAGTCGCCGGCAAATTCGTGGATGAACAGGATCGGCGGGCCGTCGCCCGCTTCTTCATAATAGAGCTTTACGCCGTCTGTTGCGGTCGCGTGTGGCATGCGTGAAATCTCCCTGGTATCGGGTCCAGTATGGCGTATGTGGAATGGGTCAGGCCAGAGCGGTTGCGCGCCGTCCCAACCAATGGATAATGGCGCGCCATGACAACTGAAGCACACAGATGACCAAAATCCTCGTTACCGGCGGTGCGGGCTATGTCGGAAGCCACGCCTGCAAGGCGCTTGCAGCGGCGGGGTATGAACCCGTGGTGTTCGATAATCTCTGCGCCGGGCATGACTGGGCGGTTAAATGGGGGCCGCTCGAGGAGGGCGATTTGCTCGACCGCGACCGAATCGCGGCGGTAATCGGCGCGCATAAGCCTGCCGGCGCAATCCATTTTGCGAGCTTCGCCTATGTCGGCGAATCCGTGACTGACCCCGGAAAATACTGGCGCAACAACGTCACCGGCGCGATCAATCTGTGCGATGCGCTGGTGGCTGCCGATACGAAGGCCATCGTCTTTTCCAGCAGCTGTACTGTGTACGGGCTGACCGAGGCCGCATTTATTTCCGAGGCCGAGCCGGTTGCGCCGATCAATCCCTATGGCAACACCAAGCGCGCAATCGAAATCATGCTTGCGGATTTTGAGACCGCGACCGGTATGCGGAATACCGTGCTGCGGTATTTCAATGCTGCGGGGTGCGATGCCGATGGCGAAATCGGAGAGGTGCATGATCCCGAAACACATCTGATGCCGCTTGCGATTGCCGCCGCCGCGGGCGACCGGGATGCCCTGAAGATATTCGGTACCGACTACCCGACCCCGGATGGCACCTGCATCCGTGATTACATCCACGTTACCGATCTGGCAGACGCCCATGTACGGGCGGTGCAACGGATGCTTGATGGCGGCGCGTCCGACGTATTCAACCTTGGCGCGGGTGCCGGATATTCGGTGTGCGAAGTGATAGATGCCGTGGGTCGCATCGTCGGCAATCCGGTGCAGGCGATCGAGGACGGCCGTCGCGCGGGCGACCCGGCGCGGTTGGTTGCCGATATAGCCCATGCGCAGCAGGGCCTCGGCTGGCAACCGGTTCATTCATCCCTCGACAATATCGTGTCGACCGCGTGGAACTGGTACCGGGCGCACGCGGCCGCGGGTCAGGCGTAGGCTGACATGGCTGACATGGCTGACATGGCTGATTCCCGATCAACGCTTGTTCTGGGCGGGGCTGCGTCCGGCAAAAGCGCCTATGCCGAAGATCTTGTCCTGCGCCTGCCCGGCCGCCCGGTCTATATCGCAACGGCACAGGCATTTGATGGAGAGATGACTAACAAGATTGTGGTTCATAAGGCCCGGCGTGGTGCGGTCTGGACAAATGTCGAGGAACCGCTCGATCTCGTCGGCGCAATTTCCGGGGCAGACGCGCCCGACACAGTCCTGTTGATCGATTGCCTGACAATGTGGCTGAACAACCTGATGGCGGATGACCGCGATGTCACCGCAGAGACCGCGCAGCTCGTTGAAACTATGGGCCGTCTGCAGGGGTGGATCGTTCTGGTCGCGAATGAAGTCGGCCTCGGGATTGTGCCGGCCAATGAGTTGGCGCGCGCCTTCCGCAACCTGCACGGCACGCTGAACCAGGCGGTGGCCGGGGCGGCCGACCGGGTGGTGTTTGTTGCCGCCGGTCTGCCGCTTGCCCTGAAGGGGACATTGGATTGACCGAGGTGTTTCACGGCGGCGATCTATCAAAGGCTTCGGCGCATTTTGGTGAACCGCCAGCGGGCTGGGTCGATCTCAGCACGGGCATCAATCCCCGGCCGTGGCGCGTGGTGCCTGAGATGCTGGATGGTTTGCACGCGCTCCCCGACAATGCCCGGTTGAACTCCCTGCTGGTCGCCGCTGCGGCAGCTTACGGAACGGACACTCCGGATCGTATTGTTGCGGTACCCGGCACCCAGGCGCTGATCCAGTGGCTGCCGCGTTTGCGCCCGGCGGGCCGGACGGCCATTGTGTCACCTACCTATGGCGAACATGCGGCCGCCTGGCGGCTTGCCGGACACGATGTGGTCGAGGTCGGCGACCTTCCCGCCGCCGCCGGTTTCGACGTCGTCATTGTGACGCGGCCCAATAATCCCGATGGCCGGTCGCCCGACGCGGAAGATATTGCAGCGCTTGCCGGCGATATGGCGTCGAAGGGCGGTTTGCTGGTGGTTGATGAAGCGTTTGCCGATCTCGACCCGGGTGCGTCTGTAGCAGCTCAGGCGACGGTCGGGCTGATTGCCTTGCGCAGCTTCGGCAAGTTCTACGGTCTTCCGGGACTTCGACTGGGCTTCGCCGTCTGTGACCCGGTCACGGCCGGGTCCATTACCGCGGCGCTCGGCCCGTGGCCGGTCTCGTCGCTCGCCGCAGATATCGGCGCGGCAGCGCTGGCCGACCGCCCCTGGCAGGATCAGTCACGCTCCTGGCTAGCGGATTCTGCGCGGCGGCTGGACAGCTTATTGACGGGGGCAGGACTCGACATCGTCGGCGGTACAGATCTGTACCGGCTGGCATCACGTAAAAATGCCATGGCGCTTTACGAACGGCTGGCGCGCGCTGGCATCTATGTACGGCGTTTTCCCGACAATCCTTCCTGGCTGCGCTTCGGGCTGCCCGGTATCGAAGAACACTGGACGAGACTGGAAAGAGCCATGCAGCCATGACGAATGATGCAACGGAATGGTGGCTGGTTCGGCACGCGCCCACCGTTAATCCGGGTAAAAACGTATACGGCTCGCTCGATCTTGATATCCAGATTCAGTCGGAGGCTGCGTATGCGGCGCTGTCCGGGGTTCTCCCGGCAGACCCAGTCTGGATGGTGTCCAATCTGTCGCGTACCCGCAAAACCCTCGACGGTATTCTTGCGGCGCGCGGCCTTTCCCCAGCGGAGATCCCGCCTGAAATTCACGTCGAATCCGCTTTTGCCGAGCAGCATTTCGGCGATTGGGAAGGACGTCCCAGCGCCGAGGTATGGGCCGAAATCCGCGATGCCGAGAAATCATGGCCTGCCGATATTCGCCCGCCAGGCGGCGAGACGTTTTCGGAAGTCGCCGACCGTGTCGGTGAGGCGGCACATCACTGGTCGGAGAAATTTGCCGGAAAACAGGTCGTCGCCGTACTGCATTCCGGCAGTATCCGCAGCTTCCTGTCGACCGCAATGGGGGGCGCTCCGCTAGAAGCGCTATCCTACGTGATCGACAACCTGTCGGTCACGCGCTGCGACTATCTCGGGCCGGAAAGCTGGCGTGTCGGTTTCGTCAACCGGCCTCCGCGATGACGCTGGCGATGATCGTCAGGGCGAACAATTCCGCGACCTGCTGGGCGGCGCCGAGCACATCGCCGGTATAGCCACCGAGATTGCGTCGCGCGAACCAGGCGATGAGCACTGCGCCGACAGCGGCGGCGATCAGGCAGATAAACCAGCCGGCGGGAGCGGCGATTGCGGCGATTGCGGCCGCTAGTAACAACGCGATGCCCCAGTTCATGGCGTCGGGTGTCCCGGCGCGGGTCCCGAGTCCGTCCGATTTTGCCGAGGTCCCGAAAGCCATCATTGCAGGCATCATGGCCCGGCTGATCGCCGCCGACGCGACAAGGGCGCCGAAAACGAATAGTGGCTCACTGATAGCAACGATTGCTGCCGCGCGCCCGGCGACGGAGACGATCAGGGCGATTGCGCCATACGCGCCGATGCGGCTGTCGGACATAATTTCCAGCCGCCTTGCCGGATCAGCCCCGCCCCAGATACCATCCGCCAGATCGGACAGTCCGTCTTCGTGCAGACCGCCTGTGGCGATGATCAGTGCGACGACGGCGAACAGGGCCGAGATATAAACCGGCAGACCGATTGCATCGCCAATAGCATAGACCAGCCCCGCAATTGTCGCGACCAGCACGCCGGCGACGGGAAACGCCCACATACCAGCGGACAGCTTGCGGGCAGCTGCTTCCGGCCAGCCGGGAGCGGGCAGGCGCGTGAGAAACACCACGCTGAGATATATGTCTTTGAGTAAATTAAATTTGTCGTCCGATGGATCCGAAGCTGCCATTGGTTTCCCTAAATGCTATCCCTGTTGCCTACACGGGAGATGAACTTGAATTACGACGATATCGCAAAACACCTTGAAAATCTGCCTGCGGCTGACACTGAAGCTGGAGATGCTGCATCTTTGCGCGAAAGTAACCTGACCAAGCCGGCAGGATCACTCGGCCGGCTGGAAACGCTGTCTGCCTGGTGTGCTGCCTGGCAGGGCCGTCACCCGGCTGCGCTCGACAAGGTGCAGATACTGGTCTTTGCCGGAAACCACGGTATTACCGCCCAAGGGGTATCTGCTTTTCCACCTGAAGTAACGGTTCAGATGGTGGCGAATTTTGCGTCCGGCGGCGCCGCTATCAATCAGCTCGCCGCCGTTCAGGGCGCAGAGCTCAAGGTTACGCCGCTTGATCTCGATGTGCCGACTGCGGATTTCACGGTGTCCCCGGCGATGACCGAGGCCGAATGCGCCGACGCGTTCACCACAGGGTTTGATGCCGTCAGTGATGACCTCGACACATTGATTGTCGGCGAGATGGGCATTGGCAACACGACCTCGGCGGCGGCACTCGCCTGTGCGCTCTTCGGCGGTGCGGCGGCTGACTGGACAGGACCGGGAACCGGTCTCGACGCTGCAGGAATCGCGTTGAAAACTCGGGTGGTCGCGGCTGCAATGGACCTGCACGGGGAAGATATCGGCCATGGCGAATATATCGGCGATCCGGTCCAGGCCCTGCGCTGTGTCGGCGGGCGGGAGCTTGCCGCGATGGCCGGAGCTGTTCTCGCGGCCCGGCACAAGCGTATCCCCGTGATCCTCGACGGTTTTGTGACGACGGCGGCCGTCGCTGTTCTTGAAAAGATGATACCGGGCGCGCTCGACCATTGCATCGCCGGTCACGTTTCAGGAGAGCCGGGGCACCGCAGATTGCTCGACAAACTTGGGAAGGAACCGTTGCTGGATCTCGGGATGCGGCTGGGCGAGGCGTCGGGGGCCGCAGTGGCGCTCGGCATTCTCCGATGCGCCCTTGCCGCGCATAATGGCATGGCGACCTTCGACGAGGCCGCCGTGAGTGGGCTGGCAGGCTCTTAGACTTCCTGGGCTTCCGAGGAAGAGAATCGGTCCCAGAACGTGCCGGCCAGCCAGCCCGTTGCGCACCAGAAAATGGTGGCCGTTACGAGCGAGGCTGCAACGAAATGGGCCGCGAGCTCAGGCGGGACGTTGCCGCCGATACGCTCCGGCTGCGGTGCGCCGATCAGGTGCGGAACCGCGATGACAGCAATGCCGCCGATCATCCAGGCCGCGCCATTGCGGAATACCATCGCCCAAAGTCCGGCGGCTGTGGCCGCGACGCAGAGAATCCACCACATCTGACGGCCGGCAAGTTCTGCGGCCATCGCACCGGGTACTTCCGGCGGCAGTCCGAGCGAGGGTGCCAGGCTCGCGATACCGAATCCGGCAAACCCCCATAGGACGCCGGTCTGTCCGTTTACCGGGCGTCCCGATAACGCGAAACATGCGGTCAGGACCAGTGCGAAACCGATGCCGGTGAGGATATTGGCGAGTGTGGTGAAAAGCGTTCGTTCGAGACCGTCGCCCGGCCCCCAGGCTTCGTCACCATCCGCCGTCTTTTCGGGGCCGTGTGCATGGGCCGGCGCGATCAGCGAGATGCCGCCACTACGCAGGCTGTGCTTGTGCGCATCATCGCCGCCGGAGTTTTCAAACTCCTCGGCATGCAGAATGATCGGCGTGGTCGTGAATTCGTGGACTACGGATATACCAACGCCGCCGAGCAGGCCGGCGACGATGGCGGTGAAAAAAATCCGCCTGAACATCGGAAGCTACCGGTTCAGTGGCAGGGGAAAGCGAAAGAATGCCGAGTATCGTGTGCGGCATTGTGGATCGTGTCCGAATGCGCGAAGCCCGTGCCGAGCACCAGGAAGGCACCGAGCAGCAAGGCCAGCACCGCCGGTGCAAGCACTGTTGCGCGAGCATCGATCACCGTCGCTGTAGCTGATTTCTGTGCGTTCTGGGTCATATCCATTCCTCCGTGAACCTTAATATATGCCCGTGACCGTCGGGCGTTACAAGTCCCTGCGTTATTTTGGTCAAAATTCTATCGTATAGGCGGCCAGGGCGCCCAGGGTGGGGGTCTCTGTCCCGGCGTCTTCCGAGGCTTTCCAGCCGATATCGATGGAAAGGCCGAAATCGAACCTGTAGCCGGCAGAGAGAGAAAAATGTGAATCGGTGTTGGTCGCCGCAGCTGGATTATAGGTTTCCCGCTCGGTCCAGGATGGCGCCAGGTTTCAGTCCTTCCATCCAACCTGGCCCGAAAGCGTCCGATACAGCCTGTCGGTCCCGGCGGTCCCGCCCTGATCGGTCTGACGGACGGCCTCCAGCAGGGGATCGAATATCACGCCGCCACCCAGACCGAAGGTCGTAAAGACGGCGGCTGTCACGGAATGTGCGTCGACGCTGTCAAGAACGCCTCGATCTCGGGCCTGCGCTCAATCCCTATAATAAATCCCGTATGACACCCGGCACAGGATAGTGACGACCGCAAACGCCAGAACCATAACCGGGCCTGCCGGAAGGTCATGCAGGGTCGAGACGGTGATGCCGATAATAACCGACAGCATGCTCACCACGGTTGCGACAACGGCCTTGCGGCGAACCATCGTGTTTACGGCGAGGGCTGGCAGGATCAGGCTTGCGAACACAACATAAACGCCTACAAGCTGTACCGATGCCGTCGCGACCAGCGCGAACAATCCGAAAAAACCGATACCCGTTCGCACACGCGGGACACCGAACCACAGCAAAGCTGCAGCAGCATAAAGTGGTAAAAAAGCCATGATTTGCGACCAGGAAATGAATAATATCTGCCCGGACAGAATATGCTGGATTTTTTCCCCGCCCTGCGGGTGATTGGCGAGCGCAAGAAGGATCGCAGATGCGGCAAGCACAAAGCAGGATCCGATAACGGCCTCCTGTTCATGCGGCAGAACATTTTCAACCCATCGGAAAAAGGCCGCGGCACAGAGGGCGGCGATGCCGGCGGCGATCTGTGTCTGTGACCATGAGGGTTCATGCAGCCAGAGCGCGGTTAACACGACGCAGAGACCGGCGATCTGCGCGATGGCAAGATCGATAAAGATGATACCCCGTCGCAGGACTTCGATTCCGAGAACGCTGTGGACCAATGCGATCATCAGCCCTGCGACGGTTGCCGGCAGCACGATTTCTAGGGCTTCAAGGCCCTGCATGCACTTGCTCTAGAAGGGTAATAGTTCGGTCGAACAGATTGGCCAACGCCCCGGGTGGCGCATTCTTGTCGACAGTATAGGGCAGCGTTAGCGCAACGACTCCTGTTTTCGAGGAGAGCCAACGGGACGCATCTGCCGGGTCGTAGGGCGTGCGCAGAATGGCTTTTACCTTCTCCGACCGGGCGGTCTGAAGAAGACCGCTCAGATGAGATGCCGTTGGGGGGATGCCGGGTTTGACTTCGAGGGTGGTAACTTCTTTAAGGCCGATCCAGTTGATCAGATAGGTATAGGATTTATGATGCACGATAACGGGTAGGCCCGCAAGTTTGGTCACGCGGGATTGCCAGCTATCCATCGCCGACTGCCATTCTCGCTGGAATACCTCGAGTCGCTTCCGGTAGTAGTCGGTATTCGGCGGGTCGATCTGGATCAGTCGCCGGCTGAGCTCGTTTGCCAGGATGGCGAGGTTTCGGGGGTCGAGATGAACGTGTGGATTGCCGCCGGGATGCAGGTCGCCGAGGCTGCGATCCAGCACTGTCGGTTTCTCAAGAACAGGGACGTGGTCCGCCGCCATCAGGTAACCGGTGGTAGTGGGTTGCACGCCCGACCGGGCCCCCCGTTGCATCAAAAGCGGCAGCCAGCCGACCTCCAGGTCGGCACCCGAACAGAAAACCAGATCGGCCCGGCGTATCTGGGCTATGAGGCTCGGTCGGGCCCGAATGTGATGGGGATCCTGCATTTTATGGGTTGCGGAAAAGGCTTTTATCTTCTCGCCGCCCACGTCGCGGGCCAGCGCTGCCCATTCTGGTTCACAGGCGAAAACACGAAGATCGGCCGCTGCGGGGGATGACAAAGTCATCCCCCATGCGACCGCGAGGACTACGCCAAGAGATTTTTTCACGATCTCATTCCTCAATATGCATGCGCGCCATGAGCGCCGATGCTCATGATGTATTGGAAGATGAACTGATTGTCCGCCTTCCCGTTATCGAGATTTTCTCGATTATACTGAAGCCTGAAGCGGCCGAACTCGCTGTTGGTCCAGTCCCCCATGAGGGAATAGGTTTCCGGATCGTGGCCCTGGGAATCGAGTGCGCTGTCGGCAAAACCCGCCGGCGTATCCGCAGCATGGAGCCGGGCATATCGCGCCCCGACCCGCCACGCAGGCGCGAACTTATAGGTCGCCTGCGCGTACCAGCCGAAGGACGATTCGTCGTAACTCAGTGTTCCGGTTCCCGCGTTCGTATCGTTATAGGTGCCGTCGTCGTCGCGGTACATGAGCTCGGCCTGGAAGATGAGTTCTTGGTCCCGCGCGTTGCCGGTCGGTGCCATTGTATAGCGGACATCGGTGGCATACAGGTTGCTTTCGCCAACAAACGTGACCGTTTCCTCATTGGATTGACGGCTATTGGCATCGCTCCGCAACGTATAGACGCCGAGCCGCCAGCTTTGATTGTCGCCGATATCGCCGCCGGTGCGCGCAAAGGCAGACCAGGAGCCCAATCCGCTGACCGACCCGCCGCCCGGGAAATCGTCGCCCCGGAACACGCCGCCGCCGATTTCCGCATAGATATCGGTCGGTAAAACGTATGAGAACTCGGCGCCGTCGTCATTGAAGCTGCCGTTAAGATAGACCCGGTTGGTCAGGGGGCGGTCAGCAAAGTCATCCGAATGGGAATGATGTTCGTTGAGATATCCGAACGTCCAGAACGCCCGTCCCGCTTTGGCGCGCGCACCATCAGGTAGGGCGGCGCCGGGGAGCGTCTGAATATAGGCTTCTTCCAGTTCTATCTTGTCCTCGCCGTCTTCGCGCACGATCGCCGCCGTCAGGCTGCCGTAAAACTTGTCGTCCACATTGGCCGAAAAGTTCAGTTCGGATTCGCCCAGCGAGAGGCCTTCACTGCCCCGTTCGCCTTCCTCGCCCACGCCGAAACCCGGGATCTCGGAAGTACCGCGCGAAAAACTCGCTGCTCGGCCGTTCAGAATCACCCCGATGGACGGGTTGAACGAATTGTCCTTGATGTCGCGGCCCGATCCCGATCGAGCCGTCGCCTTGGCGGATTTTTTGGTCTGACTCGCTTTCAGCTGTTTCAGCTTCTTCTCAAGGTCGGCCGTCCGGGTTTCGTAACTTTTCTTCAGTGCCTGGACCTCCTGCAGAAGTTTCTGCATAGCGGCGGCATCTGCCGCCATGGCTTGCGGTGCCATAGCAAGACTGGCCGCGATGACGATTGCCGCCATTGGCCGGATAAGTTTGGTAGTCATGGATATCTCCTGGGTCTGAGTGTAGGTCTTTGCGCCGATCGGGCGCAGGTGTTCAGAACAGGAAAGAAGGCGGGCCCCGGATAGATCGGTTTGAGATATCACGCGACAAGTAGACCTGACTTGCCGGGCCAAAAAAGGGAATGTCGGCCGTTATTGACGGGGTGTGGTGGTAAGGGGCTTCCGCGTTGAGAAGGCCTTTGGCGGTTTCGACGACAAACTGGATCGCACAGGGCATCCCATCATGCTGATGAGATGGATCGCCGTGATGCGCCGCGTGAGCCGTCCCGAGGAACTGAGCCAACAGGAACAAGATCGCAATAACGCTTGACGTTTGTGCAACGCGGTCTCGTCGCCTCAGCTCATTATGACGCATGGTGTTTCCCAAAATGGGTGAAGCTCGTTTATTTGTCAGGCGTCCGGCTCAGGCGCGCTGGGCATAAATATGTTATGTTATGTTATAGTATTGCATATATCCAGGGGCTACGTAAATACCGATTGCGTGGGTGTTCTGACGCAAAGCACTGGCACCTTGCCGCGCACCGGTCGTTTGTCTAGCTTGGCCACGCCGACGAACTGGGAACGGGGACAGGTGAGGACAATTAGTGTCCGCATCGATGCCCCGGCTGCCCCCGCAACTGTATACGGCGAGCCTGTCCCGAAATGGCCACGGCGGTAAGCACCGCTGGAAGGCCGGGATGCGGCTTGGACCCGTGAGCCAGGAGACCGGACGTAGGCCGTATCGTTAGACCGCGGGCCGGGGTGGGTTCCGCAAAGGTCAAAAAGCGATGCGTGTTTGTATATCCCGCGGAGGAGGCGGATAAAACATGGCTATCGCCCGAAAAATACCTGCAACCGTTGTCACCGGCTTTCTTGGTGCCGGCAAGACGACGATGATCCGTAATCTGATCGAACAGGCCAACGGCAAGAAACTCGCCCTCGTGATCAACGAATTCGGCGATCTCGCCGTGGACGGCGAGTTGCTCAAAGGCTGCGGTAACCCAAACTGCACGGATGAAGACATTTTCGAGCTGGCCAATGGCTGTATCTGCTGCACGGTGGCAGATGACTTCCTGCCGACGATTGAAAAAATTCTTGCTCTGCCTGAACCGCCCGATCACATCATCATCGAGACCTCCGGCCTCGCCCTGCCCAAACCTCTGGTCCAGGCTTTCGGCTGGCCCGAAGTGCGCACCCGCATGACGGTCGACGGTGTCGTCGCGGTGCTCGACGGGCCTGCCGTCGCTGCCGGGCGCTTTGCCGACGATCCCGACCGGGTCGATGCGATGCGCGCTGCAGACGACGAGCTGGATCACGAAAGCCCGCTGCACGAACTCTACGAAGACCAGCTTGCCTGTGCCGACCTGGTCCTGGTCAACAAAACCGATCTGATGGACGATGCCGCCATCGAGACCGTGAACAGCGATGTCGGCGGCCGCCTGCGCCAGGGCGTGCGCATGATGAATATCACCAACGGCGTGATCGACACCGGCATTCTGCTCGGTATCGATGCGGCGGCGGAAGACGATCTCGATGCCCGCCCGTCGCATCACGATGCCGAGGACGATCACGACCATGACGATTTCGAAAGCTTCGAGGTCGCGGTGCCATCCGACGTGTCGCCCGAACAGCTGATTTCCCGGCTGGAGACCGCCGTGGTCGATCACGATATCCTGCGGGTCAAAGGCTTTGTCCACGTGCCGGGCAAGGACATGCGGATGATCGTCCAGGGCGTCGGTGCGCGTATCCAGAACCATTTCGACCGTCCCTGGGAGGCTGATGAGCCGCGCGCAACGCGCCTTGTCGTGATTGGTCTGACCGGGCTCGATCAATCGGCGATTACGTCCGCGCTGGTCACGGGGTCGGTCACGGGATCAACGTTGGGCGCGCAGAGCTAAAGATGCACCTACTCGCGGTAACGCCGGGCGTTGTTTCCGACGGATCGGAAGCGGTCGATCTAGGCCAGACACCGGGCGACATCGTCTTTTTGTCGGCGGCCGATACCGAACTTGCCGCGCTCGCGGGCGCGCAGGCGCGGGCAGGTGCCGATGCACCGAGCCTGCGTCTCGCGAATTTTCTCCAGCTGCGTCATCACATGTCCGTTGATCTGTATGTCGAAAACATGGTGTCGAACGCGCGGCTGGTGATCGTGCGCCTGCTCGGCGGGACAAGTTACTGGCCCTATGGCGTCGAACAGATCGCCGTAGCCTGCCGCCGCCGCGGTATCGGATTTGCCGCCGTACCCGGGGACGATCAGCCGGATTCCGATCTGACGCAGCATTCAACGTTAAAGGCCGATGATGTGCATCGCATCTGGCAGTATCTGGTCCATGGTGGACCGGCCAATGCAGACAACCTGCTTGCCTTTGCCGCCGGCCTGTTGGACCGGGACAGCGGCTGGAGCGAGCCCGCCCCGCTCTTGACCGCCGGGCTTTACTGGCCGGATATCGAGGCGCCGGATATGTCGGCGATCCGGGCTGAGTGGCAGGTGGATGCGCCGGTGGTGGCCATCACATTCTACCGGGCGCTGGTGCAGTCCGGGAATCTGGAACCGATTGATGCGCTGATCGCGGCCCTGGCCGCGCGGGGCCTGAACCCGCTGCCGGTCTATCTGCAGAGCCTGAAGGAAACAGTCTCTGTCGGGGTTGTGGCGGCAGCATTTACCGAATGTCCGCCGGACGTCATCCTGAACGCGACGGGTTTTGCGGTCTCGACACCGGGGGGTGAGCGCACCGAAACGCCGTTCGATGCGGCGGGCTGTCCGGTATTGCAGACCATCTTTGCGGCGACCACCGAACAGGTCTGGGC
>CAJIYX010000098.1 GCA_905181725.1 Alphaproteobacteria bacterium UBA830 | reverse complement strand
TAGCACCTGACCTTCGCGGTTTACCCGCACGCCGTCCGGCATGATGTTGAGCAATGAACGATAGCGGGTTTCACTGTTTCGGAGCGCGAGTTCGGTCTGCTTGCGGTCTGTGAGGTCGACGATTCCCACGATGGCGGCATTCTGACCGTTCCACATAAAGGGCCCTGCCGCCGCCTCGCCGGGGAACTCAGACCCATCTGTGCAGAGGAAGCAGAATTCGAGCGGTGCGTTCCTCTCGCCAGCGTTAGTACGCAGAATTCTGTCGTTTCGAACCTTGTCCCGCTGGCTTTCATGGACGATATTCCATGTGGTAACGCCGATCACGTCGTCCAGACTGTGATAGCCGAATTTTTCCAGCATCGCTGAGTGTGCATACACAATGCTGCCTTCGACGTGAACGATCAATCGGATATGGCATGAAATCGACCAGGTTCCGGTGGCTGGTTTCGCTTTCTGCCAGGGCGGTCAGATAGACCCGCCGTCTTTTCATCTGAAGGAAATAGAGAGATCCCAGCGCCATGCAGAAAATACTGAAGATTCCGCCGAGGCCGATCAGGGCAATCCGGGATTTGCGCGATATGTTCGTGGCAAGGCTGGACACGTTGACATAGGTGCTTACCGCACCGATAAAATTGCCGTCCAATATAAACGGCATGAAAGCTTCGCCATAGACTGCGGGGATGTCCTCGGTTCCGTCGCTGTACCCGATCCGTGTATCGGTTTCCCCCCGGGGAGACAATGTCGGGGAAAAACGCCGTATTGACCGTTGTTCCCACCGAGCCCGGATTGGAGGCGAGATTTACCGTCCCGTCAGGTCCGAGAATCCGGTAGCTGAAGACGTCTCCGACGTTCTCCGCAGTATTCAGGACCTGGAAGTCGTGCGGTGTCGTCGAATCGCCGGCCAGGAAGCGTTTTATATCTTCGACATCGTTGCTGATGCAGTGCGCCCAGTTGCGCGCCCGGGTAGTGGCTTCGTGTTCCAGAATTTCGACGGTGGCGATCTGCATCGAGAACCACACGATCAGCACTGTCCCAACCGCGATTGCCGCGACCGTGGCGAGCAGGCTCTTTTCAGTCCTGTGGCTTGGTGCCCTTTGTGCTTCCACCGCGAAAGGGGGCATGGGGGACTCGGTTATAATCAGACCTAAAACATACGCTTGCAACTTTAAATTGTGGTGAAGAGACTTAGTAAAGCGGTCGTTAACAGCCCGGTTCGCCGCGCGCAGGGTGTTTGTCTGGCGCCCGCCTGCTGCCCGAAAACGAACAAGGGCCTAGCCGTTAGCGGCTAAGCCCTTGTTTCTCTTGGTGGAGCCAGACGGAATCGAACCGACGACCTCTACAATGCCATTGTAGCGCTCTCCCAACTGAGCTATGGCCCCGAACTTTTTACGGCGTATCGGGCCAGCACTCTATGAATGCGTTCGCCCCGCGGCAAGCCTTAATTTTTCGTCAGCCGTCGCTATTCGGGTCGACGTCTTTCGCTTTCTCCAGAACCTCGGATACGTCGGGATCGGACGCGATCGCGTCGTCATCGTCGTCGTCCAGATCGACCGCGGCGTCATCGACTTCCAACGCGTCGTCGGCGGTCTCTTCCGCATCATCGGATTCTGCTGTTTCGGCCAGCGGTGCGGCCGCAGCGGCTTTTGCCTTGGCCTGGCTTGCGGCGACAGCCCGCGCCCGGCGCGGACGAACCATTGCAAGCGGATCGAACTCCGCCTCGCAGCTTGGACAAACGATCGGTTCGCGCTGCATATCGTAAAAGCGCGCGCTACACCCAAGGCAGGTGCGCTTAAGCCCCCATTCCGGCTTCGCCAAAAGCTGTCTCCATCAAATTCTGTAATAGGTCGGGAGCCTTTGCCATGTCTGGCGAGGTCTGTCAAAAGCAAAATCATCCCCGCGCTTGCGGCCCGCGCCGATTATGGTAGAGACGGGGCTGGTCAATTGGCATTTAAAGCGCGCTTCGAGCGCATTCAGGATGACGCCGTGAGCAAACTTGTTTCCCAGCCTGCCCCCGCTTTAAAGGGTCGGGTCTTCGTACCCGGCGATAAATCCATATCGCATAGAGCGTTGATGATCGGGGCCTCGGCAGTCGGCGAGACCCGAATCCGCGGCTTGCTCGAAGGCGAAGATGTCCTGTGTACGGCAGCGGCCCTTCAGGCACTTGGCGCTCATATTGAAAAGCGCGGCGACGTGTGGTCGGTGATCGGTGTCGGGGTCGGCGGGTTTTTGCCGCCGGAAAATATTATCGATGTCGGCAATGCCGGTACGGCGGCGCGATTATTGATGGGCCTGCTCGCGACGCAGGACCTGAAGGTGCATCTCACCGGTGATGCGTCGCTGCGGTCGCGGCCGATGAACCGGGTGATCGTCCCGCTGTCGCAGATGGGTGCTGCCTTCGATGCACGGGAAGGCGGCCGCATGCCGCTTGTGCTCCATGGCGCACCGGAACCGATCCCGATCGAATATGATGTGCCGGTCCCGTCCGCCCAGGTGAAATCGGCGGTGCTGCTGGCGGCGCTCAACACGCCTGGTACCACCACCGTAACGGAGCGCGAAGCAACGCGGGACCATACCGAAAACATGCTCCGGTCGTTTGGTGCGGACATCGAGGTTTCCGTATTGGACGATGGCGGGCGCCAAATTGCGGTCACCGGATTCGCCGAACTGACGGCAACCGATGTCACGGTGCCCGGCGATCCGTCCTCGGCGGCCTATCCCGGCGTGGCGGCTTTGATTGTGCCGGGATCCGAGGTAACGGTCGAAAATATCGGCATGAATCCGCTGCGCGCCGGTCTTTTCGAGACATTGCGCGAGATGGGCGCTGATCTGACATATGCCAATGAACGCGAGGCCGCCGGCGAACAGGTCGCCGACGTTACGTTTCGCCATGGTGCGCTGACCGGTGTCGATATCCCGGCGGCGCGTGCGCCGGCGATGATTGACGAATACCCCATTGTCGCCGTCGCGGCGTCTGTTGCGTCGGGCGAGACACGGATGCGCGGAGTGGCGGAACTGCGGGTCAAGGAAAGCGACCGGTTCAGGGCGATCCTCGACGGTCTCGCGGCGTGCGGTGTGACGGCCCGGGCGGACGGAGACGATATTGTTATTCAGGGCTGCGGCGGCACACCCGCGGGCGGCGCTGAAATCGCCGTCAATCTCGATCATCGTATAGGGATGTCGTTTATTGTTCTCGGCCTGGCGACGCAAAACCCGGTATCGATCGACGATGCCGCTGCAATCGGTACGAGTTTCCCCGGATTTGTCGATCTGATGAACGGGATCGGCACCGATGTTTCCCAGACGGGTATTTCCCAGACGGGTATTTCAGAGATAGGTCTTCCAGAGATCGGGGCCTGATGAGCGGCCATGTCGTTATTGCGGTCGACGGACCGGCAGCGAGCGGCAAGGGTACGCTCGCCCGGCGCCTCGCCGCTGAACTGGGATATGCCTATCTTGATACCGGCCTGCTTTACCGCGTCGTCGGCCTCATCCTGATCAGACAGGGTCTGGACCCGGCAGATGAAAATGCGGCGGCTGAGGCGGCGATAGTTTTCGATGCTGCGACAGCGGATTTTAACGATCCGGCGCTCCGGGACGAAGAAACCAGCAAAGCGGCCGGAATTGTCGCGGCCTTTCCGGCCGTCAGGGCCGCTCTGGTCGATGTTCAGCGGCGGTTCGCCGCAAACCCGCCCGGCGGTGCTGAGGGTGGCGCTCAGGGCGTTGCTCGGGGCGCTGTTCTGGACGGGCGCGATATCGGTACCGTGATCTGCCCCGACGCGGACTACAAATTCTTCCTAGAGGCGGATATCGAGGAACGGGCCCGCCGCCGGGTTAAAGAGTTGCGGGATCGGGGCGATACGGTTATACTCAACCTCGTTCTGCAGGAAATGAAAGAACGTGACGAGCGGGATCGTACCCGCGCCGTCGCACCTCTGGCACCAGCGGCCGACGCGTCTGTCGTTAACACGACAAATCTAAACGCCGACGCCGCATTTGCCTTGGCAATGTCTCTCATCCGATAGCAGAACATATGGAACAGATATTGGGGTCTTAAGGACCGCGGCCTGCGAAGGTGTGCGGCCCACTGGCGTTCGTGTCGTTTCAGAAAGGGAAATCAGGACACATTATGGCTACAGATATGACAAATATGGCGGACGGAGGTCTCAAAGAAGACTTCGCTGCCCTGCTGGAGGAAAGCTTTGGCGACGGCAACCTGACAGAAGGTTCCGTCATCAAGGGAACGGTTCTTTCGATCGACGGCGATAACGTATTGATCGATGTTGGTCTGAAATCCGAAGGGCGCGTTGCGCTCAAGGAATTCGGCATGCCGGGCCAACCCGCGGAGATCGAGGTCGGCGATGTCGTCGACGTCTATCTGGAGCGGATGGAAAACAAGAACGGTGAGGCTGTCCTCAGCCGTGAGCGCGCCCGCCGTGAAGAGGCATGGACTCTTCTGGAAATCGCGTTTGAGAAAACCGAACGTGTCAGCGGCACAATCTTCGGCCGCGTCAAAGGCGGCTTTACGGTTGATCTTTCCGGCGCCGTTGCATTCCTGCCCGGCAGCCAGGTCGATGTCCGTCCGATCCGTGATATCGGCCCGCTCATGGGCACGCCGCAGCCGTTCCAGATCCTCAAAATGGATCGACGCCGCGGCAATATCGTGGTTTCGC
>CAJIYX010000097.1 GCA_905181725.1 Alphaproteobacteria bacterium UBA830 | reverse complement strand
TTATGAGGTGATGCCCGCTGGCGAGGCCGGTAATCAGCGGGTCGAAATCCACTTCGTAAATTGAACGACAGCGCGCCTGAACAACAACGCGTCTGAACAACAGCGCGTCGGGGCATTGAACGGCCCGCCGCCAAACTGGATAAACGGATAATCGCGATGGATCAGACCTTCCACCGTATCAAGCGTCTGCCGCCTTATGTTTTTGCCGAGGTAAACGCGATGAAGGCGAGCGCCCGCGCCGCCGGTGAGGACGTGATCGATTTCGGCATGGGCAATCCGGATTCAGCGACGCCGCAGCACATCGTCGACAAACTGGCCGAATCGGTTGCCGACCCGCGCACTCACCGGTATTCGACGTCGCGCGGTATTCCCTGCCTGCGCCGCGCCCAGGCGGCTTATTACGACCGCCGTTTCGGTGTCGATATCGACCCGGAGACGGAAACCATTGTGACGCTTGGCTCGAAGGAGGGCTTTGCGAACCTCGCCCAGGCGATCTCGGCGCCGGGCGACGTGATCGTGGTGCCAAACCCGAGTTATCCGATCCACGCCTACGGCTTTATTATTGCCGGTGCCGCATTGCGGCATATCCCGGTCGGGCCGGGTGTCGATTTTATGGCCGAGCTTGAACGTGCCGTGAAATACAGCGTGCCGCCGCCGTTGGCGCTGGTGCTGAACTTTCCGGCCAACCCGACGGCGATGGTGGTCGATCTGGCGTTCTACGAAGAAGTGGTGCGCTTCTGCCGCGAACACGGGATCATCATTATTTCCGATCTGGCCTACGCCGAGATTTATTTCGACGGCAACCCGCCGCCGTCTGTCCTGCAGGTACCGGGCGCGAAGGATATCGCGGTCGAATTCACGTCGCTCAGCAAGACCTATTCGATGCCGGGCTGGCGGATCGGCTTTGCCGCCGGGAACGCCAAGATCATCGCGGCGCTGGCGCGGATCAAATCCTATCTTGATTACGGCGCGTTCACGCCGATTCAGGTGGCCGCAACGGCCGCGCTCAACGGCCCGCAGGAATGCGTGTCGGAATTCCGCGAAGTCTATAAACGCCGCCGTGACGTGATGGTAGATTCGTTTGCGCAGGCCGGGTGGGATGTTCCGCCGCCGCCCGCAACGATGTTTGCCTGGGCGCCGATCCCCGAGCCGTTCGCGCATCTGGGCTCGCTCGAATTCTCGAAGCTGCTGCTGGCCGAGGCGCAGGTAGCGGTATCGCCCGGGCTCGGCTTTGGCGAATATGGTGACGGCTTCGTGCGCATCGCACTGGTTGAAAACCGCCACCGCACCCGTCAGGCGGCCCGCAACATCAAACGCTTCTTTGCCGACGCGGATAATATTCTGGAGCGTGCAAGCCGGCACGCGATCGCATCTTGAGCGCGCCATTGCGCGTTGCCATTGCAGGGCTCGGCACCGTCGGCGCGGCAGTTGCCGATATCCTGATATCCCGGCGCGACCTGATCGCTGCCCGCTGCGGGCGACCGATTGATGTGGTCGCCGTCTCGGCACGTGACCGCAGCCGCGACCGTGGTGTCGATCTGTCCGGCATGGAATGGTTTGACGATGCCGCCGTTATGGCGACCGAAGCCGATGCAGATGTGGTGCTTGAGGTGATCGGTGGCGAGGACGGGATTGCAAAGGCGGTCTGCGAGAATGCCATTGCCGCCGGACGCCATGTGGTGACGGCAAACAAGGCGCTGCTCGCCATCCACGGCAAGGCACTGGCCCAATCGGCAGAGACAGCTTGTGTCGGGCTCGGCTATGAGTCCTCCGTTGCGGGCGGCATACCGGTGATCAAGGCGCTGCGCGAAGGCTTTGCCGGCAACCGGATTTCCAGCATCCACGGGATCCTGAACGGAACCTGTAATTACATTCTGACGACAATGCGTGAAACCGGGCGCGATTTCGACGATGTGCTCGCCGAAGCGCAGGCGCTCGGCTATGCCGAAGCCGATCCGACCTTCGATGTCGACGGTATCGATGCGGCCCATAAATTGGCGCTGCTGGCGAGTGTCGCCTTCGGGTGCGAGGTCGATTTCGAGAGTGTCCATGTTGAAGGTATCCGCCACGTCAGCGCCGATGATATCGCCTTTGCCGACGAGCTCGGTTTCCGGATCAAGCTGCTCGGCATCGCGAACCAGACCCCGGACGGAATCGAACAGCGCGTTTACCCGTGCATGGTGCCGATGAATGCGCCGCTGGCCCATGTCGAAGGCGTGTTTAATGCCGTCGTCGCCGAGGGCGATGCCGTCGGTACCAGCGTGCTGCAGGGCAGGGGTGCCGGTGCGGGACCGACCGCGTCCGCCGTGATCTCGGATATCGCCGATATCGCGCGCGGCACCATTCTGCCTGTCTTCTCGGTGCCGGCATCGCAGTTGACGAAATCCATAACGGTGTCGATCGAAAACCGTGTAGGGCCCTATTACGTGCGCCTGACGGTGCTCGATCGGCCGGGTGTGATTGCCGACGTGTCGGCGGCTTTGCGCGACGAGGAAGTATCGGTCGAGGCGCTTCTGCAGCGCGGGCGGTCGGCTGAAGGCTCGGTTCCCGTGGTGCTAACACTGCACGAGACGCAGGAGGCCGCCATGCAACGCGCGCTCTCGCGAATCGCTAAGCTAGATACGGTGGTAGAATCACCCTGTATGATTCGAATTGAATATCTGTAACAAAACCGCAATGTGGCGACGCGTAAAATAGGAGAGAAGTTAAATGGCTGAAACGGGCAAGATGGATCGCAATCTCGCGCTTGAAGTGGTGCGTGTCACCGAAGCGGCAGCGCTTGCAGCATCGCGTCAGATGGGCCGGGGCGACGAACGCATGGCTGATCAGGTCGCGGTCGACGCGATGCGGAACGCATTGAACAGCCTGGATATCGCGGGCACCGTTGTGATTGGCGAAGGCGAACGCGATGAAGCGCCGATGCTGTTTATCGGCGAGGAAGTCGGCACCGGCAACGGCCCCAAGATTGATATCGCGCTCGACCCGCTCGAGGGCACGACGATTACCGCGAAGGGTCTGACCAATTCGCTCGCCGTGATCGCGATGGCCGAGCATGACGGTTTTCTGAATTCGCCCGATGTCTACATGGACAAGATTGCGGTCGGCACCGGCCTGCCCGAAGGGATCGTCGATATCGACAACGAACCCGCCGCGAACCTCGCAAACGTCGCCAAGGCCAAGGGTGTTGACGTGACGGATATCGTCGCCTGTATCCTTGACCGGCCGCGCCACGAAGACCTGATCAAGAAGGTCCGCGACGCAGGCGCCCGTATCATGCTGATCACCGACGGTGACGTGTCCGGCGTGATGGCGACATCGGAAGAAGCCAGCGGTGTGGATATTTATATCGGCAGCGGCGGTGCGCCGGAAGGCGTGCTGGCGGCGGCGGCACTGCGTTGCATCGGCGGTCAAATGCAGGGACGGCTGATTTTCCGCAATGACGACGAACGCGGTCGCGCCGAGCGCTGCGGCATTACCGATTTCGACCGCAAATACGGTCTGCTCGATCTCGCCAGCGGCGATGTGATGTTTGCCGCAACCGGCGTAACCACCGGCACCATGCTGAACGGCGTGCGCCGGTTCGCGGGCGGGGCGAAGACCCATTCGCTGGTCATGCGCTCTAAGTCGGGCACCATCCGCTATATCGAGGCGGAGCATAACTTCGATCGCAAGACCGGGTTCGGCCCGCTCGACAGCTAAGCCCCGAAGCCAATGGGTGAGGGGGCACCAGCTCAGGCCGGCGCGTTTCTGAACGTAGAACGGTCCTATGGCGGAAAGCGCTGGCGGCCGCGCCTGACGGATGAGCGCGGTGCGCTGGCGATCTCGCAACAGCTTGAATTGCCGGACGCACTCGGGCGTATCCTTGCCGCGCGCGGCGTCGATGTGTCGGAGGCCGAGGCGTTTCTCGATCCGAAGCTGCGCGACCTGCTGCCAGACCCGTCACACCTGCTGGATATGGACCGTGCGGTCGAGCGTATCGTCGCGGCGATCAATGCGGGAGAGAAGATCGGCGTGTTTGCCGATTACGATGTCGACGGCGCGTGCTCGGGCGCACTTCTGGCCAAGTTCTTCGGCGCCATCGGGCGGGACGTGACGGTTTATGTGCCGGACCGAATTGCCGAGGGCTACGGGCCGAACACCCCGGCGCTGATGAAGCTCAAGGATGCAGGCGTTAGCCTCGTCATTACGGTCGATTGCGGGACAACCGCCTTTGCGCCGCTTGCCGCCGCCGCCGAGGCAGGTCTGGATGTGGTCGTGGTCGATCATCACGTCGCCGAACCGGAATTGCCGCAGGCGGTCGCCGTGGTCAATCCGAACCGGCTGGACGAGACCAGCCCTGTCGGCCAGCTTTGTGCGGCCGGTGTGACGTTTCTCGTCATTATTGCAGTGAACCGGGCGTTGCGGGATGCCTTCTGGTACGGCGAAGGCCATAACGAACCGAAATTGATGGCATGGCTTGATCTGGTGGCGCTGGCGACGGTCGCCGACGTGGTGCCGCTGACGGGGGTCAACCGGGCGCTGGTGCGCCAGGGCCTGGCTATCATGGCGCGGCGCGGCAATCCGGGCATTACGGCGCTGGCGGACATTTCCAAGCTCGAGGAAAAACCGGAAGCGTGGCATCTCGGTTTCATGCTGGGCCCGAGGGTCAATGCGGGCGGGCGCGTGGGCGAGGCGGGGCTAGGTGTCCAGCTTCTGACGACGACCGACCCGGATGCTGCCACCGGTATGGCCATGCGGCTCGATCAGTACAATACGGAACGCCGCGAGATCGAAGTCGGCGTGCTCGATGCCGCAATGGCGCAGGCCGAACGGCAGGCATCGGACGATACTCCCCTTATCCTGGTCGCCTCCGAAGGCTGGCATCCGGGTGTGATTGGCATCGTCGCCGGGCGGATCAAGGAAACCTACAACCGGCCCGCCTGTGTGGTCGCGATCGAGGAGGGCCTTGGCAAGGGCTCCGGCCGGTCGGTTACCGGTGTCGAGCTGGGCCCGGCGGTGATCGCTGCCCATCAGGCAGGGCTGCTGGTCAATGGTGGGGGGCATGCGATGGCGGCGGGCTTTACCGTGCCCGAAGACAAGATTGCCGATTTTCGCCATTTCCTGTCGGATCATATAGCCCGCCAATTGGCCGGTGAGCGCCTTGCCCCCGATATCGGTATCGACGGCGCGCTGAGCCCCGAAGGGGCAACCGTGGAGCTGATTGAGCTGCTCGACGGGGCTGGGCCGTTCGGCGCCGGCAATCCGCGTCCGCGTTTCGTGCTGCCGGCCGTGTCGCCGATAAACGCACGCATCGTCGGCACGGATCACGTCAGCTGCTTCCTGGCCCCGCCTGAAGGCGGCAAACGCCTGAAGGCAATTTTCTTCCGCGCGGCGGGCACACCCGGCGGCGAAGCGCTGCTGAACGCGCGGGGCGGGGTGCTGCATGTGGCAGGTCATCTGAACATCGATACCTGGCAGGGCAACCGCAAGGCGCAGTTCGTGATTGAGGACGTCGCGCAGGCGATCTGAACTTTTACATCCCTCCGTCTTCGAATCCTGGCGCCCCATTTCTGCCGCAATATCCGGTCACTTTTAGCGTCGGGAGGATCGAACTGATGGATTTGACAGTGATTGACCTGTTGCAGATCGTTATTGTGGCCGTAACTGGCCTTGGCGTGCTGTTTTTTTCTGTAAGATTTTAACAGCCAAATCGGTCGGGCGTTCTTGAACTGCAGGCTGCGTGGTGTAGTTTACGGTGATGGGTTCACCCACCGGACACAACAGGCAGAACGTGGCGACGGTGACGAAAAAGACCAATAAGAAACAGCGCACCGGCGTTCCCCGGCGGCGGATATCTTTTTCGCAGCGGATCAGACGGCTGATCCGGCTGCGATTGGTTATTCCCATGGTGCGCTCGCGCCAGCCGCCGGAAAACACGGCCCGCGCGGTGGCCGTCGGACTGTTCTGGGCGCTGACCCCGACC
>CAJIYX010000096.1 GCA_905181725.1 Alphaproteobacteria bacterium UBA830 | reverse complement strand
GGCGACCACCGAATGGTGGCAGGCCATCTCCACCTGCTGCGCCAACGTCATCATTTCCGGCGCAAGCGACATCTTCACCAGGTCCGCCACATCGAGGCCCTTGTCAGCGTAGTGAGCGACGCCCTTGTTCAGAACGGTCGACATGCCCGAAAGCGCTTGCGTTAACAGCGGCACGGAGGCCTGGTACATGGAAAGCGGCATTTGGATCATCCCTTCGTTAGCGCTGACGTCGACACAGCGGTTTCATGCCGGAAGCATAGAAGTCCCACGTGATAAATCACGCTTTTCGTTCAAAACAGCACTCTAATCCTGCATCGCCCGCCACACCCGTTCCGGCGTCGCCGGCATCGTTATATGCGTGACGCCGAATTCCGACAGCGCATCGATCACCGCATTGGTGACCGCCGGTAATGCGCCGACCGCACCGGCCTCGCCTGCGCCTTTTACGCCGAGCGGGTTTGTTTTGGTCGGCACCCCGTTGCTTTTGACCGCGATCATCGGAAAATCGTCGGCCCGCAGCAGGCAGTAATCCATGAAGGATGACGTGACGTTCTGGCCGCTCTCGGCGTCGTAGCGCATGTCTTCCATCAGCGCCTGCCCAAGTCCCTGCCCGCCTCCGCCATGGATCTGCCCCTTGAGCAGCATCGGGTTCATGATCGTGCCGTCATTGCAGCCGCGGCGTCTATCGCGTCTATTTTCGCATGCGCATGAGGTGAGCGCAGGACAAACCCGTGCGCCATACCCGGCATCGTACGATCATCCGCAAAGCGCCCGCCGCCCCTCGGCAGACGAGGAGCTTCCGACCGCGGCACCGATTGTCCAAGCGCGTATTGTCCCATCGTCTATTCCTGTGCCGGCGGTTTCAGGCGTCCGCTTCCTGCACAAATTGCGGATCGACATAGCGGCGGCCGGCTTCGGTCATGTGGGCGAGGATGTTCTTGTCCAACTGGCCGTCGGGCACGGGGTCGATGTCCCAGTGACCGTATTCATCGACACCGCGCACAAGGCACGCCGTTCTTCGACCGATCGTCGATTTGACATGGGTCGGGATATAGAAAATGCCGAGACCGATGCGGTCGCCATCGGTGGCATTCGGATCGGAGCCGTGGACGATGCGTTCATGATGGCAGGAAAACTGCCCCGCCTTCAGCGCCATGTATTGCGCATTGCCGTCATTGATACCCTCGATGGACTGACCACGCGCCAGCAGGTTGTCATCGGCAAAGGTCTCAACATGACTGTAGGTCTGGCCGCGGTGACTGGCGGGGATCACCCGCATACATCCCATATCCGGCGTCGCATCGGTGAGTGCGAGCCACACCGTGACAAGCTCATTGGGCTCGAGCCCGAAATAGGCCGAATCCTGATGCCACGTGACGTAGTTTCCGTCGCCGCCCTTTTTCATCCAGAACCGTGACGCAAAGGCCAGAATGTCTGGCCCGATAAGGTCTTCGACGACGTCCAGAATGCCGTCGTTGAAGGACAGGTCATAGGACCGCCGGAAGCACAGGTGACCCTTCATGTTGATGTCGCCGGCGGAGAAGCCCTGATCGCGCTCGAACGCCTGCAGCTCGGTGCACATCCGCGCACCTTCCGCCGGGTCGACCCCGTCCAGCGGCGCGAGATAGCCGTTATCGCGGTAAAATTTTATCTGGTCTTCTGTCAGTACCTTTGGCATCGCCGCCTCCGCCGTGTCCCTCACCCTGAGGCTGCGAGTTTACGCCAGGGGCAAGGCAGAGAGCAACGGGCCGACGGCTCCGTGCCGACCTAATGCGCCGCCGCTTTAGCCGGCGGCAATTCACCCGGCGGCGGGTAGCACACGGCGGAACGGGAATCGACCTCGACTTTCACATCGATATGAACCCCACCGACGAATTCGAGCGTCATGGGCAATGTGTCGCCGCGTTTGATATCCTGTTTCAGTTCGCGCAGCTCAATGCCGACGATGCCGGGCTCGAACGTGTATTTCTCATGGGGTTCAACCGCGACCGGCCCGACCATGCTTGTGTGCAGAACCGCCCCCATCATGGAGAACTTCACAATCTGGCTGAACGTCGCGACGTCCGTCGCACCGCCGCGCACGCGGGCAGGCACGTCACCCTAGTTTTCGATGGTCAGGAAGATGTGGTTTTTTTCACCCTTGCGCGCCGCCCGGGTCCAGACGCCACCGACATGGATGTCCTCGACGTTGGCCGCTGGCTGTTCGGGGGCTTTTTCTTTTTTGGCCGGTTTGCCACCGGCAAAGCTGCCGGACGCACTGAACGCCAGAAAAGCGATCGTTCCAATCGTTAACGCGGATTTACGAAGCTGCACGTTACTGCCCCTCAACTATTCAATTGAAGGTCCGTTTTCTCATGAACCGGTTTACAGGTGCCTAATCTGACGTCGGATAACAGAAAAAACCCCGAAGACAGGGACAATTCTGCCCACCTTCAACGGTTTTGAGCGACTTACAGGCACTCCCGCCGCCCGCTCAGCTCCCCGGCACGGTGCCTGGCGGCAGGGACGAGACATGATCAAAGATGTCGCGCGGCCGGGTGAACCAGATTTTGTCGGCCTCCGGATGATTGACGATATGGGTCAGGATATCGCGCAGCCCCGCCAGCCTGTAAGGCTGGCCCACAACAAACGTGTGCAGTGCAAGGCTGAACACCAGCGGCTGGTTATCGCACTGGCGCATCTGTTCGTCGAAATGCGCGGTGACCATGCGGGTGAAATCGTCCGCCGTATGACGCCGCGACAACTGGGCCGGCGAATCGTTGATTTCAATATGATACGGGATCGACAGCAGCTTGCCCGCCCGGGTGCGCATCCAGAACGGCTGATCGTCCGCCGACCAGTCCATGATGTAACGATAGCCGTTTTCGGCGAGCAGGTCCGGCGTGTAGGCGCTCTCCGAAATCCACGGCCCCATCCAGCCGCCGGGACCCTCGCCTTCATGGTCGCAGAACGCCTTCGTCGCCTGGGCAATCAACGTGCCTTCTTCAGCCTCTGAATAGGCGCCCTGCTCTTCCGAATTCGTCACGCCGTGGCCAACGAACTCGTCGCCACGTTCGCGGATTTTGGCCGGTATCTGCGGCGCATAGTCATAGACCGAGGTATTCATTAGGTGACACATCGGCAGACTAAGCGATTCGAACAGGTCGAACACGCGCCAGATACCGACCCGCAGGCCGTAATCGCGCCACGAATAATTTCGCACATCCGGCTGAGTACCGGGATTGGTCGGCGTGTGCCCAAGCCCTTCGCCGAAACTGAAGTGTTCGACATTGAGGCCGAAATAAACGGCAAGTCGTTTACCGTCGGGCCAGTCGTAATCAGCGCGTTCGGTAATCGGTGAATAGTCGTAGCGGTTATGTTTTTTCAGTTCCACGTCGTGTGTCCTGCCGTTTTCCCGTTGGTGGCCCCGATAGTGTCACCCGACGGCCTTACGGATCAAGGGACCCCCCATGCGTTTTCGCCCCTTGAACTGCGTCGGGCGAGGTGGGACATTTACGCCGCTTAACAAGATACAAAAACAGATAAACAGGAGTGGCCGTGAAGGCGCCAAAGTTTTCATATACACGGGCGACCAGCGTGGAACACGCGTTGGAACTGCTCGACACGCACGGCGACGGAGGACGTATCCTCGCCGGTGGTCAAAGCCTCATGCCGACGCTGAACATGCGTCTGTCGCAGCCCGACATGCTGATCGACATCAATGGGCTCGACGATCTTAAAGGTATCTCGCTCGACGGCGACACGGTGTGCATCGGCGCGCTGACCCGCCATGTCGAAGTGATGAACTCCGACATCGTCGCCGAACACCTGCCGCTGATCGCCGAAGCGATGCCGTATGTCGCCCATGTCGCAATCCGCAACCGCGGCACTATCGGCGGCAGTGTCGCCCTGGCGGATCCGGCGGCAGAAATGCCCGCCTGTATCCTTGCTCTGGGTGCCACGCTGGTAGTGCAGGGTTCTGCCGGAAAGCGCGAAATCCCCGTGGAAGAATTCTTTCACGGGCTGTTCGAGACCGCGCGGGCCGATAACGAGCTTCTCGTCGAAATCCGCATCCCGTCGCAAAAGGGGGACAAGGTTTCGGTGTTCCTCGAGCTTGCACGCCGTCATGGCGATTTCGCGATTGCCGGTATTGCCGCTTATGGCAGCGTGTCGGGCGATACCGTCACCGACATGCGGCTGGTCTATTTTGCCAGCGAGGACAAACCGACGATCGGCGCCAACGCCAGCGCCGCCCTGAACGGCAAGAACTGGTCGGACGAGACCAAGGAAGCGGTAAACACCGCCCTCGAGAGCGATCTCGAACCGATGGCGAACCTGCATGGCAGTGCCGCCATGAAAATGCACCTGCAGAAAGTGCTGACAGGACGCGCCATGGATACAGCCGTTGTCAGAGCTTCCGGCGCCGGAGGTGCCGCATGAGCGAGGAAATGGTCACCGTCAACATGACGGTCAACGGCGAGAACGTGACGAAGACGATTCCGGTGCGTACGCATCTGGTTGATTTCGTCCGGACCGAGCTCGGCTTCACCGGATCGCACCTTGGCTGCGAACACGGCGTCTGCGGGGCGTGCTCTGTCCGCGTGGATGGCGATGTCGTCCGTGGTTGCCTGATGCTGGCGGCCCAGGCTGAAGGCTCCGAGGTCGTAACCATCGAAGGTATCTCCGATTCTGGAGAAATTTCCGATCTGCAGGACAAGTTCGTTGAACGCAACGCGCTCCAGTGCGGGTTCTGTACCCCGGGCATGCTGATGACCGCTGCCGAACTGCTGGCGCAGAAAACCGAGATGAGCCGCGAAGACATCCGCGAGTTCATGTCCGGTAATTACTGCCGCTGTACCGGCTATCACGCGATCGTCGATGCGATCGAGAGCGTCAATAACTCGCGACTAAAAGGCTAGCACGCATGGGCTTTATTCACCCCTATGAGCGTCCGAATTCCTATATCGGGCGCACCCTCCCCCGTTCGCGCGCCATGCGTGCCGTCGCCGGCCGCGGCCGGTACACCGATGACATCACGCTGCCGCGCACGCTGCACGCTGCTTTTGTCCGCAGCCCGTACGCACATGCGAAGATTCTGAACATCGAGACGGCGGCCGCCAAGGCGGCTGACGGTGTGAAGCTGGTGATGACCGGGGCCGAACTGGCCGAAATGTGCACCGGCCCGTGGGTCGGCACGCTCACGGTCTTCGACAAAATGAAGGCCGAACCGCAATACCCGATGGCTGTCGACCGCGCCTGCTGGCACGGTGAAGCGGTCGTTATGGTCGTCGCTGAAACCCGCGCCCAGGCCGAAGACGCCGGCGAACTGGTGACGATCGATTACGAGGAACTGCCGGTCGTTATCCGCAAGGAAAAGGCGATCCTTCCCGACAGCCCGGTGATCCATCCCAATCTTGGTGACAACATCGCGTGGGAAAAGACCCTCGGTACCGGTGACGTCGACAAGGCATTCGCGGAAGCCGATCACGTGCTCGAAGAAACCTTCGAATTCGGCCGCCACACCGCGGTCAGCCTGGAACCGCGCATCGTACTCGCCGACTACGATCCAGGCACCGAACACCTGACGATCCATACATCCAGCCAGTGCCCGCACATGATCGAAACCGTGTTCGCCCGCACGCTCGGCGTGCCGGAACACAAGGTCCGCATCATCGCGCCCGATGTAGGTGGCTCGTTCGGCCTCAAAATCCACACCTTCGGCGACGAAGTGGCCGCAACCGCCGCTGCCATAAAGCTGGCGCGCCCGGTGAAGTTCGTGGCCGACCGGCTTGAATCCTTCGTGTCAGACATTCATGCGCGTGAAAACCGCGTACACGCCAAGATCGGCGTCATGAATGACGGCACGCTGGTGGCCGCCGAGATCGACGATCTTTCCGGCGTCGGCGCCTATTCGCAATTCCCGCGCACCTCGGTGTTCGAAGCCAACCAGATTCTTCACATCACCTTCGGGCCCTACAAGCACAAGAATTACCGCGCCAAGGCGACGGTGGCATATCTCAACGCGGTGCCGACATCGCAGTACCGCGCCGTCGGCCACCCGATCGGTATTACGGTCGCCGAACACATGATGGACTGGGCGGCGGACGTCACGGGGCTCGATCCGTTCGATATCCGGCGCAAGAACGTCATGGAAGACGATTCCTATCCGCAGATTATCGGCTCGGGCCTGCCCATGAAGGACCTGTCGCATCAGGCCTGCCTCGAAAAACTGTTTGGCCTGATGAACTATGAAGAGCTGCGCGCCGAACAGGCTGAGTTTCGCAAAAAGGGCATTTATCGCGGCATCGGTCTTGCCAGCTTCATCAAGGGCACCGCGCCGAGCCCGGTCGGCTTTTACGGCGCCGGCGGTGCACGTATCGCCGCGCAGGATGCGACCACGGTCAAGCTTGAGCCAGCCGGCGGCGTGATCGTCGCCCTTGGCGTCACCGATCAGGGCCAGGGCGTCGATACCGTCATGGAACAGATCGCGGCGGCGGCCATCGGCTGCTCCATGGACATGGTGCGGGCAATATCGGGCGACACCGATGCCACCCCCTATGGCGGCGGCACCTACGCGTCGCGCGCGACCGCCATCGGCGGAGAAGCAACCTATCAGGCGGCGCTCGACCTGCGGCGCGAAATCCTCCACATGGCGGGTATCCTGCTACAGACCGACGCTGAGGAGCTCGACATCGTCGACGGCAACGTGGTCGATTTCGGCTCGACAGAAGCCCGCATTCCGCTCTCGGAGATCGGCCGGATCGGTCATTTCCAGCTCGGCGAGCTGCCCAATGATTACCAGCCCATCCTGTCGCACACACGACGCTATAGGCTGCAGGATTCGCCCTATATCTACACCAACGGCATTCACGGCGCGTATGTCGAGGTCGATGTCGATACCGGCTGGATCAAGCACTTAAAACACTGGGTGGTCGAGGATTGCGGCCGCATCATTAACCCACAGCTCGCTGACGAACAAATCCGCGGCGGCTGCGTGCAGGGCCTCGGCGGCGCGCTGTACGAACACTGCATCTATGACGATGCGGGACAGCTTCAGAACGGCACGATGGCCGATTACGTCACCCCGATGGCATATGAGATGCCCGATATCGAGGTCGGCCACGTTGAGACCCCGACCAGCGAATCCGAACTGGGTGCCAAGGGTGCCGGCGAATCCGGTACCGGTGCGGCACCGGGCGTGATGATGAACGCCGTCAACGACGCCATCAAAGGGCTGACATCAGGTCGCGTGACGGAACAGCCGATCGCGCCGGAAGTGGTGCTGAAGGCGCTGGGGAAGATTTAACTCCGAAGCGGCGCCCGGCTCTCACTGTTATTGCCGTCGGCCATCTTCTGTAACAGGCGGATGAACTGTTTGCGTTCGGCGGCCGTCAGCGGTGCCAGCATGCGGTCCTGGGCGGCTTCGGCGGCACCGATAGCGTCGTAGATCAGCGCCTCACCCGCATCGGTGATCGATACCGGTTTTGAGCGCCGGTCCTTTTCGGACACCGTTCGGATCACCAGCCCACGTTCCTCCAGGTTTTTGACCACCACGCCGATTGTCGTGCGGTCCAACGCCAGTGCGCCGCCGAGATGGACCTGATCTTCCGACCCGCCTTTGAGCAGCGCGGTCAGCACCGCGAATTGAAGCGGAGTCAGGTCGTAGGCGCGGCATTCGTCGAGAAACACCGATACCGCGATCTGCTGACAGCGGCGCATCAGGTGGCCGGGCGCCGACCGCATGTTTTTGAGGATATAGCTGTCCGCGTTCCCGCCGATAACGGGTTCTGATAGGAGCTCCGCCGAAACCTCCGTCATTACGCGGCCAGCTCGGACGCTTTGTGACCGTATAGCCACTGAAGCTGATAGTAGTAATCCTCCGCCGTCATCTTACCCATGATCTCGTTGCGGAGCTTTCGGTGCACACCATCGACGTGGAACCAGTTATCGCCCAGCTGGCGAGAGCCGATCTGGATGCGCGCCGTACGTACCAGACGATTGTCTTTATAGGTCTTCAGCGCGCCGTCCAGGTCGTCGGGAAAACTGCCGATCACTTCGGACAGGCAGACCGCGTCTTCGAGCGCCATACAGGCGCCCTGTGCATAATATTGCAACGTCGGGTGCGCGGCATCGCCGAGCAGCACGGCACGGCCATCGATCCAGTCTTCCGTCGGCGCACGGTCACACAGCACCCAGACTTTCCAGTCCTGACCGATGTCGATCAACTGTCGCGGCGTATCGTGGATATGATCGAAATTGGAATGAACCTCTTCGTGGCTCAGCGATTTTCCGGCGGCGACATCGGTCGCGCCATTGCACTTGGTGATAACAAGATTGAACACTTTCCAGCCCGATAGCGGATAATGAACCAGGTGACAGTCCGGTCCCATCCACAGTGTCGCCGCATTCCAGCGCAACGATTCCGGCATCTGATCGATCGGAATCACCGACCGGTATGTGGAATCGCCCGAGACCCGCGGCGCGCCGTCGCCGACCAGTTTCGCCCGAATAGCGGAATGCAGGCCGTCGGCACCGACCAGCAGTTCTCCGGTAACCTTGTCGCCCGATGACAGGTTCGCCGTGACCGAGACGTCATCCTGATCGTAGCCCACGACTTCGCTGTTGACGCGCAGGTCGATCAGATCGTGTTCTTCACATGCCTTGACTAGTTCCTTGTGCAGATCGGCGCGATGCACCACCGCATAGGGATTGCCGAAACGGGTACGAAATTTCTCGTCCAACGGTATACGGTTGACCTCTTCGGCGGTAATCGCATCCATAAAACGCAAATGCTCGATATAGACCGCCTGTTCCCGCGCGCTCTTGCCAACGCCAAGATAATCGAAGGAATGAAATGCGTTCGGCCCAAGCTGGATGCCGGCTCCAATCTCGCCGAGCGCCGACGCCTTTTCGAGGACGACAACATTCTTGCCTTTCTTGGCTAGTCCAAGTGCTGCCCCAAGACCGCCAAGCCCGCCGCCCGCAACGATAATCGGTTTCTGTGTCATGGCATTTCATCCCTGTTTGGCATTAATTAAACAGTATTATGCGCATAATACTGATTATATCAACCACAAAAGGCCGGTCAGGAAATTTCCCCACTGGCTTGTTTCGTGCCCCGGCAATCCGCCGGCGAACGTGCTCTATTTCTTGCGTCGACGCAGGCCGATCGCGCCGACGCCCATCAGGAACAGGATCGCCATGCCCGGCTCGGACACGCCGACAACCGGCGGCTCGATCTGTGTTTCCTCGGTAAAGGCGAGTTCCAGCCCATAGAACTGCGCGGCATCGTCACCGCCACTGATCCGGATAAAGTAATCGCGTGCGCCCAACAGCCCGTCGCAGATTCGCGCGGGTTTCAGGCGAAAATTCTAACCGCGGAGACGCAGCTCGGAACGCAGTATTTTGCCGTTGATTGTTTTCGGCAGCGCCGCCTCAAAACTGACAATGCGGGGGTACATGTAGGGCGGCGCATTCGCTTTCACAAAGTTCTGTAATTCGATCCGCAGATCGTCGGTCGCGGCACGGTCTTCCGAAATCACGACGAACGCCTTCACAACACTGCCGCGCCGCCCCGTGGGATCGGGCGCGGGTACACAGGCACATTCCAATACCGCATCGTGGCGCATCAGTGCATCTTCAACCTGCACCGGTGAAATGTTGTGGCCGGCGGAGATGATCATGTCGTCATGGCGGGCGATGTAATGAAAACCACCCGCGCCGTCTCGCCAGACGACATCCTGAAAGATGTTCCAGCCACCACGCACCACGTCTGCCTGATGGTCAGGCTTGTTCCAGTAGACAGTGCCCGTCGGCCCCCGTATCGCGAACAGACCGTGCGTGCCGTCCGGCACCGGCTCGAAAGTCTCCGGATCGACGACCGTGACCTCATAGCCCGGAACGGCATGTCCGAGAGTCTTCACATGAGGAACCCCGGCCGGGCGGGTAGAGGTCACGAAGCAATGCAGCATCTCTGTCGTGCCGATAAACTGTTCGAGCGATATACCCGTCGTTTCGAGCCAGACCTTTTCGGTCTCGTCGGTCAGCGGCTCGCCGCCCGTCATCGGATGGCGGAGGCTGAAAATATCTGCATCCCCGTCCCGGATCAGCCGGGCGAGCACATTGTAATAGGACACCACCCCGGCAAAGATCGTCACTCGATGTTTCTTGATCAGCTCCAGCGCCTTTTCTGGGGATTTATCAGGCTCGAGCACGGCGGCATGGCCGAGTCGCAGGGGAAAATAGACGAACATGCCGAAGCCCAGCGCAAACGCGATCGACGGTGGACCGCCGAAAACGTCATCCGGCCCGGGGGCAAGGCAATAACGCCAATAGGTATCGCTGACCGCCAGCATATCGCGGTGACAATGACAGGTCCCTTTCGGCGCGCCCGTGCTGCCGGACGTATAGAGAAGCAGACAGAGCTCCTCGGCATCCGTATCCGCGTAGGAGACGTCCGCATCGTCATCGGGCAAATAGTCGGCAAAATTGCGGCACCTTCCCTCCGTATCCGCCGGATAGGAAATCACCTCGGTCGCGCCGCCGCGGGCGATCCCTGCCGCGAGCGCTTCGTCCAGAAATTGCGGGGTCGAAATCAAAAATTTCGCGTCGGTATCGTCGGCACGGTAGACCAGGTCGTCGGCGCGCAGCTGGATGTAGGTCGGCATGGCGATAGCACCGATGGCCTGTACTGCCAGCAATGTGACGACCAGATCCAATGTATCCGGGCTGCGCAGAATGACGGTATCACCGGGCACAACGCCGATGGCCTGCAACGCGGCCATGGATCGCCGCACCAACCTCTCGGTTTCGCCAAACGTGTAATGCGTGCCATCATGTATATAGACGGTGCGGTCCTGCCAGCCGGCTTCGGCAGCGCCCTCGAACACCGTCTCGACAGCATTCATCCGCGGCGGGTATTGCAGTTCTGGCAGATCGAAGATCAGGTCCGGGCGCGCGCCCGGCGGCGCAAGGTCTGCGTATTTCCGTAAGCCCGGTTGCGGCATGCGAGGCGTCAGCGCTTCAGAAGCGGCAGAACTTCTTCGGCGATGCGACGCATCTGGCCAAGCTGATCCGGCGAACCGATGACAAGCTGGAAGATATTCACACCGATATCGATATAGGACTGCAGCCGCGCCGCCATCTGTTCGGGCGGGCCTGCCACGGCCCAACGGTCGACGACATCGTCGTGGATGGGCGGACCATGAAAATCCTCCAGGTGATCGCGCACACCCTCCCAGCCCTTGCGCGGATCGTCGTTCACATTGGCAAAGCAATTCCAGGCCTTCGCGTATTTCTTCCCGGGAAATTTTTCCGCGCCCGCCGCCTCGATCGTTTTCCAGTGCTCGGCGTATTCTTCCGGTGAAAGATGCACGGTAATCCAGCCGTCTCCGTAATCAACGACCCGCTGGAGATTGCCCGGCAGGTATTTGCCCGCATTCTTTTCCTTCCAGCCATGATGTACCGGCCCGCCCAGCTGGGTCGGGAAATAGATTCCCGAACCCATGAGTACTGGTGGCATTTCCGACGGGCATGCCATGCCAAGTGTGATTCCGTTGAAACGGAAATAATCGCCGTTATAGGTCACCTTGTCCTCGGACCACAGGCGGCGCATCACGTCCATACATTCGTCGAAAACCTTGCCGCGCTTCTTGTACAGTTCCGCCGGATTCAGGTTCGTATCGTGCTTGAGAGAGGCAAGGCCTTCGAATTCGCGCTTGATCAGGGTCGGCGTTCCCGCCCCCATGCCAACGCCCATAATCGCTCGGCCCTCCGAAATATCATAGAGCGTCGCCCATTGCTGGGCTGTCATGACCGGATTACGGACCTGCGGCGTCAGGATGCCGGTGCACAGTTTAAGGGTCTTGGTCTGCGCCGCGACAGCTGTCAGCGCGTTTATCGGGCAATAGGCGGCAGTGGTACGGCGCCCCATCATGGCGTCATGGACCCAGATCGCGTCGAAACCCATAGCCTCTGCCTCGACCCCCGCATGGATCAGGTCGTGAATCGTATAGGTCTTGCCTGTAATACCGGTGACGTTGTTCACCGAAACGCCAATAACGAGATCATCCCCGAGCGCCATTTTCTCACCTCTGAGCCGATTATTGTTCGTTAGCGAATGATTTCATCTTGATCACATTAAATCAAGCGGGGGCCACTTGTCCCCCCGCGGCGAACCATGCACGATGAGCTTTCAAAATCGATGGAGGAAATAAAACTACCCGGACAGCATATCGTTTTGGTCGAATTCAATGACGGCGTCGCCGAAGACGCGAAGATGGCAGCCCTGCAATCCGTCCACGCGCTGCAGGGCAAGATCGAAGGCGTGACATCGGGCAAGGATTTTTCCGGCCCCGCCGGCGATGGCACCCATTCCGTGATCGTCACCATGCGGGACAAGCGCGTGCTTGCCGAATACGGCCCGCACCCGGCGCATAAAGAGGTTCAGTCCATTATCGGCCCGATCGTCAAGACGCTCTGGGTCGTCGATTCCTAACCGTCCTGAGCGGCACACACTCTATCCATGAAAGGCCGGACAACGATCCGCACAGCCTGCGGATTGCTTGAACAGTTTACTTCGTAAAGGCGCATCCGCTCTGATCCTCGGCGACGGACGCTGCACCATGCACCGAACCACCGAGTGCGACGAGCTAATTGCCCCCTGCGACCTCCAACGGACCTCCGTCTCGAACGGGCTCAATCCCGTCGTTCGACGGGGATGGAGCGAGGAAACGAGAATTGAACCCTTCCCTCCCCGCGCCTATAACATTCAATTATGATTACTCTTGGAATAGACGTCGGCGGAACCTTTACCGATTTGGTGATGCGGAACTCGCGTACTGGCGAGATGAGGTCGTTGAAGACGCCCACAACGCCGCCTCATTTCGCCAATGGCGTTTTAACCGCCATCCGCCTGACCAACACACCACCAGGCGACATCACCGGTATCGCGCACGGCATGACCGTGGCGACCAACACCGCGTTGGAGATGAACGGCGCAAAACTTGGGGTCATCACCACCCGGGGATTCCGCGACGTGCTCGTGGTGGGACGCGGCAATCGGACGATCCTCTACGACATTAAAACGGTACGCCCGCCACCGCTAGTGCCACGCCAGCGGATACTTGAAGTCGATGAGCGTATGACCGGCACTGGCGACGTTCATTTGACGCTCGACGAGGATCAGGTTGTGGGTGCTTGTAAGCGCCTATTAGAAATGGGTGTCGAAGCGGTCGCAGTATGTTTCCTGCACTCCTATGCAAACCCTGACCATGAAAATCGCGCGGCAGAAATCGTGAGGTGCGAGATGCCGGGAATCTCAATCTCCGTGTCCTCGGAAATCTTACCTGAATATCGCGAATTCGAACGCTTCTCGACAACGGCCCTCAACGCTTATGTAGGTCCAAAAGTCTCGCAGTATCTTGAGCTTTTGGCATCGGGCCTAACCGAGGGCGGCATCAATGCTCCCCTGCGGATCATGGGCTCGAACGGCGGAACCTGGAGCGCTTCCGCTATGGCGCAGGAACCCGTCAACGCCATGCTGTCCGGGCCAGCCGGCGGAGTGACCGCTTCCATCGGCATCGCTCGACTGCTCGATATGCCAAACATCATTACCTACGACATGGGCGGAACCAGCACCGACGCCTGCCTAATTCGCAATTACGAATACGGCATGACCACCGAAGGCCATGTCGGCATGTGGCCAAACCGGGCCCCGCAGATTGAAATCAACACCGTGGGAGCGGGTGGCGGTTCCATCGCCTACCTCGCCCCCGGAAAGTTCTTAAATGTTGGCCCGCGCTCCTCCGGTGCCCTTCCCGGCCCGGCTTGTTACGGACGGGGTGGCACGGAGCCGACCGTCACCGATGCAAATGTGGTATTGGGACGCTTCCGCCCGGACCTGGCG
>CAJIYX010000095.1 GCA_905181725.1 Alphaproteobacteria bacterium UBA830 | reverse complement strand
GGAAGGTGATGCCGAGGGCTTCGGCAACCTCCTGCATCTCTTTCATGATGTCGACGCCAAGTTGCTGTAAATCCGGCTGTTCGACCAGCGGGCCGAGCCGGGATGTCGTCAGTGCCGCCATCGTACTCCACGAGACATTGCCCCACAGCTTCAGCCAAACCTCGTTACGTAACTCATCGAAGATTGGCGCTTCGAGCCCGCTTTTGATAAGCGCATCGCTGATCTTCCTGATCCGATCCGAGCTAGACCCGTCCGGCTCGCCCAGCGCGAAAACCTGATTGCCGATATTGCGCACGATTCCGGGCGCTTCAACGGTGTTGCTCGATGTGATCACGCAGCCGATTACCCGCTGGCAGCCGATCGCGCCGGCAATCTTTCCGCCTGGATCGACAGTTTGCAGCGTGTGCCCGTCCAGATTGCCGCCATGACCATAGAAATACCAGAACGGGATACCGTTCTGCGCCGCAACCACAACAGTATCGGGACCTATCAGGGGCTGCATGGCGTCCGCCGCCACGGATAGAGCATGGGCCTTCGCTGTCACGAAGATGACATCCTGGACGCCGAGATCAGCGGGTGAATCGGTTGTGGCCGGGGTCACGGTGAATTCCACGTCGCCGCGCCTCAGGCGAAGCCCGTCGGTCTGGATTGCCGCCAGGTGATCGCCGCGTGCGATGAGCGAGACCTCGGCGTGCCCTGCATGTGCCATCATGCCGCCGACAAATCCGCCGACCGCACCAGCGCCGAATACGCAAAACTTCATTGCCCGTTCTCCTGTCTTTCCATGGCTGCCCGGTGGACCTCCCCCAGTCTAATCCATGGCTCGATCGACCACCAACGTCGTGCTGCCCCGGAAGGTGACGGCAGCACAAAAATGCGTGTCGTACCGATTGTGGCGGACTGCTCCCCATAATCTTTCAGCGTGGCGCCAAGTGCTTCGAGGAGAAAAAGCCCGGCCGGACGCTTGCCGGTAAAGGCGAGATGTCGGGGGCGGCATGTTTCCATCTTTTTTAGCAGCGCTCCCGCGTCATAAGCATTCGATGACAACGCGATATCCATGCCCGATTCATGCTTGGCGAGATCGGTGATGCCGATGCCGTAATCCGGCAGCCGCCGGAATTCGGCAGGTTCAAACTGGGTCGGGGTCAGGCCCGCCTCGAACAGCGCCGGCCAGAAGCGGTTGCCGGGTCCGGCGTAATAGGCTCCGTGCCGCGCCGACGCCGAACTTGCCGCCGATCCGCACAAGACTGTTGTCAGGCCCGCATCGAGAATGTCCGGGAGTATCGCCATGGTGTGCCGGGTCCGGCGCCGCCGTCAGAGGTTTTTGAAGAAATCGTTGCCCTTGTCGTCGACGACGATAAAGGCGGGGAAATTCTCGACCTCGATCCGCCAGATTGCTTCCATCCCAAGCTCGGGATATTCGATGCATTCGACCTTCTTGATGCAGTCCTGCGCGAGACGCGCCGCCGGGCCGCCGATAGAGCCGAGGTAAAACCCGCCATATTTCTTGCAGGCATCGGTTACCTGCTTCGAGCGATTGCCTTTGGCCAGCATGATGAAGCTGCCACCCTTGGCCTGGAATTCCTCGACGTAGGAATCCATCCGGCCCGCGGTGGTCGGCCCGAACGAGCCTGATGCATAGCCTTTGGGAGTCTTGGCAGGACCAGCGTAATAGACCGCGTTATTGCGGAAATGATCCGGCATTTCTTCCCCGGCGTCGAGGCGTTCCTTGATCTTGGCATGTGCGGCGTCGCGCGCCACGATCATTGAGCCGGTCAGGGACAACCGGGTCTTGACCGCGCAGCCACTCAAGATTTTACGAATTTCGTCCATCGGCTGGTTCAGATCGATCTGGACCACTTCGTCGGCGAGATCGGTCGGCTCGACCTCTGGCATATATTTCGCCGGGTTCATCTCGAGCTGTTCGATGAACACACCGTCCTTAGTGATCTTGCCGAGGGCCTGCCGGTCGGCGGAGCATGAAACACCAAGCCCGATCGGCACACTGGCGCCATGACGCGGCAGGCGGATGACGCGGACATCGTGGCAGAAATACTTGCCGCCGAACTGTGCGCCTATTCCCATCTGACGCGTCAATTCGAGAACCTTCTGTTCCATCTCGAGGTCGCGGAACGCCTGACCGTATTCATTGCCGTGGGTCGGCAGATTGTCGAGATAGCGCGTGCTGGCGAGCTTTACGGTTTTCAGGTTGAGTTCGGCCGAGGTGCCGCCGATCACAATGGCAAGGTGATAGGGTGGACAGGCGGCTGTGCCGAGGGTGCGGATTTTTTCATCCAGAAACGCAATCATCTTGTCTTCGTTCATGACGGCGGGCGTCTGCTGAAACAGGAAGGTTTTGTTGGCCGATCCGCCACCCTTCGCGACGAACAGAAACTTGTAGGCATTTCCCTGGGTCGAATAAATGTCGACCTGAGCCGGTAGGTTATTGCCGGTATTCACTTCCTGGAACATCGACAGCGGCGCGACGTTTGAATAGCGCAGGTTGCTTTCCTGATAGGTCTTCACAACGCCGTCCGAAATGGCAGCTTCGTCATTGCCCTTCACCCAGACGTTCTGGCCCTTCTTCGCCATAATGATCGCGGTGCCCGTGTCCTGGCACATCGGGAGGATGCCACCGGATGCGATATTGGCGTTCTTCAACAGGTCGAGCGCGACGAACCGGTCGTTGTCGGAGGCTTCCGGGTCATCGAGAATTTTCCGAAGCTGTTCCAGGTGTCTGGGGCGCAGATAATGCGCGATATCGACAAAGGCCTGGGCCGATAACTGTTTGATCCCTTCGGGATCGACCACGAGCACTTCCTCGCCGGCGAATTCAGCGGTGGATACAAAGTCGGATGTCAGCTTGCGGTATTCGGTCGTGTCTTCGCCGAGCGGAAACATCTCGTGAAAATTATCATCAGCCATTGGGATAATCCCCGGTATAAGTCAGGAGAGGGTCAGGTTTTCTTTTTGCGAAAGGCGTCCAGCGCGACGACTTCGCCGGTCTTTTGTTGGCCGTCGCCATCGCCGCCTTCGGATTTTGGCGGCGCGTCGCTATCGTCGATCTCGTCAGTATCCTGAAGGTCGTTGGGGTTATCTCCGGCAAACTCAGTGTCGGCGGCTTTGAACTGCAGGCCGAAATTCACCGACGGGTCGGCAAAGCCGACAACTGAATCGAACGGTACAAAGAGCCGCTCGTTCGTTCCGGAGAAACTAAGGGTGATTTCGAAGGCGTCTTCCAAAATTTCCAGGCCCCAGAACTGGTGCTGAAGAACGATGGTCATTTCTTCGGGGTATTGCGAGATCAGCCGATCGGAAATCTCGACGCGCTCGTCCTGCGTTCTGAATGTGATGTAAAGGTGATGCTCGCCGGGAAGTCCATCCTCGCCGACCTTCAACAGGGCTTCACGCACGACGCTTTTCATCGCGCGTTCGACCATTGACTGATAATCCATCATATCTTCGGACATGGCGGGGACTCTTATGACATGCGGGCCGGAACCGCAAGCTCAACCGTACCAACTGCATACCGTTCTACGCCCGGGTCTGTAAGAGGGGCTATTGCCGTGAATTTAGTGGAGGGGCTTCTGTTGCCCGGCGCCCCCCCGAACCGCGCTTGCTTAATTAAGCAGCGAGGGCCAAGTCATTATCATTGGCACTTGTAAAAACGGCCCGCTAACGGCGGTACCATACCGGGCAAAAGACAAGTCTTTACACGTGTGTCGATCCTGTTTCGCCCCCAATACCGTGCGCGGACCCCCTACCGGGAGCCGGCCAAGCCGGAAAATTGGTGGAGGCGCCGGGTACTGCCCCCGGGTCCACTCCGTTTATTACACAAGCCGTTTATCACCATAGCTGGCAAGCCAGCACTTCTAATATAGGGTGATTCGGACTTAAATTAAAGTGAAGCTCGATAAGTTTATCAGCGCGCCGGTTTTAGGCCAAAAAGAGAACCATGCAGCAATATCTCGATCTTATGCGGTACGTCCGCGAAAACGGCGTCTGGAAGGACGACCGCACCGGCACCGGAACCTATAGCGTGTTCGGCCATCAGATGCGGTTTGACCTGGCGGACGGGTTCCCGCTGGTCACGACCAAGAAGCTCCATACCAAATCCATCATCCATGAGCTTTTGTGGTTTCTGCAGGGCGATACCAATATCGGCTATCTCAACGACAATGGCGTGTCGATCTGGAACGACTGGGCGGATGAGAACGGCGATCTCGGGCCGGTCTACGGGGCACAGTGGCGCTCCTGGGATAGAGGCGACGGCACGACAGTCGATCAGATCGCGCATGTCACTGACCAGATCAAAACCAATCCCGATTCGCGCCGCCTGATCGTCAGTGCCTGGAACGTACCGCAGATCGAGACGATGGCGCTGCCGCCCTGTCACTGCCTGTTCCAGTTCTACGTGGCGGACGGAAAGCTCTCCTGCCAGCTGTATCAGCGCAGCGCCGATATCTTCCTCGGCGTGCCGTTCAACATTGCATCCTACGCCCTCTTGACCCTGATGATGGCGCAGGCGACAGGGCTGGGGCCAGGCGAGTTTGTTCATACGCTGGGTGATGCGCATCTCTATTCGAATCACATCGAGCAGGCCGATGCCCAGCTCGAGCGGGTTGCCTATCCGCTGCCGATAATGACGCTGAACCTCGAAGTTACCAATATCTTCGCTTTCACATATGACGACTTCACGCTCGACGGGTATCGGTTCCATCCGCATATTCCGGCGGCGGTCGCCGTCTGAGGTCGTGCCTGATGCTGTGTCTGAGGCGATGACGCTCGCCCTGATCGTCGCGGTGGCCGAGAACGGTATCATCGGGCGGGAAGGCGGATTGCCATGGCGGCTATCCGGAGATCTTCGCTATTTCAAATCGGTCACGATGGGCAAGCCCATCATCATGGGGCGCAAAACGTTCGAGTCCATCGGCCGGCCTTTACCCGGACGGCCCAACCTTGTGGTCAGCCGCAACCGGGGTTTCACGCCCGAAGGGGTGGACGTTTGTGGCGGGCTGGATGCTGCGATCGCCCATGCTAAAACGCTGGCGGGTAACGAGGTGATGGTGATTGGCGGGGCGGGGCTTTATGATGCGGCGCTGGTTATCGCCGATCGAATTTATCTTACCGAAGTACATGCCGCTGTGGCTGGCGATGTAACTTTTCCGGCGTTCGACCGCGCGAAATGGCTGGAGATATCGCGTGAAAGACAGCCCGCGGGTGAAAAGGACGATTTTGATCATTCGTTTGTCGTGCTCGACCGGGTCACGACTGCGTGACGACGCGCCACTTAATTATGCACTGTTTGCAATGTCTTAACCTTTTGGTCTAAATCTGTTTTTCAACGTTCAACCCATGGAAACGGGGCTGGCAGTGCGAACGCTGATTGCGCTTATTTTTACGATGATGGTCTCGTTGGGCGGACAGGCAATTGCTGCGCCGAACGATGTTGCATCATGGACGCCGTTAAAGGCCGATCGCCTAGTCGTGCTCAAGGGTGAGCGCCGGCTCGTGCTAATGCGCGGCGACCGGGTCATGAAGGTTTTCCGTGTTGCACTGGGGCGCTATCCGAAAGGTGCCAAGGTCCGGGAGGGCGATGCCCGGACGCCGGAAGGCACCTACACGGTCGACTATCGCCTCGATACCAACAAATCGAAATTCTACCGGGCACTCCATATTTCCTATCCCAACAGGCAGGACCGCGCCCAGGCGCGCAAGCTGGGCGTCAGTCCCGGCGGGCAGATCATGATCCACGGGCTTCCGACAAAATGGAGCGCGAAGGACGTTGGGCATCCGAGGCTTGATTGGACCCAGGGCTGCATTGCGGTGACCAATCGCGAAATGGATCAGGTCTGGAAGATGGTAGATGACGGTACCACCATCGAAATCCACCCATAGACTGTTCGCTGTCCGGGGTGGCTAGTTCCGGCTGGCCGGCGCGAAGACCGAATCGATTGTCACTGGCGCATCGCAGTGTGCGCGGTCCGTTTCCACCATGTGTTCCATGTGCGCCAGTACCGAGCGAGACGCCGGCCCAAACATTTTTTCCGGCAGGTGGGTGTACATGCGGCGCACCATCGCGGCGATGGTCGTCGTGCCGCTTTCAAGGCACCGGGCGATCTCGCCTTCGCGCATCATGCGGTGGTTCAGGTAGGCGCGTACGAACGGCGCCGGCTTTTTGATCTCGGGCCCGTGACCCGGCAGGTACATGACCTCGTCGCGGGCGATGCAGACGCGCAGGCTGTCGAGATATTCGCGCATGTTGCCGTCGGGTGGCGACACGATGGTGGTATTCCAGCCCATCACGTGATCACCCGAAAACAGAATATTGCCCTCGCGCAGCCGGAAGCAGTGATGGTTTGACATGTGACCCGGCGTAAACACCGCATCTAGCGTCCAGCCGGGTCCGCTGATTTCAGAGCCGTCGGAAATCTCGATATCCGGCGCGAAGTTCTCCTGTGACGCTTCAACCGCTTTGCCGTCGCCCTGGGGGCGTGGCAGCGCGCCGACGATGGGCGCGCCGGTCAGTTCCTTGAGCCAGTCGGAGGCCGGTGAGTGGTCCATGTGGGTGTGTGTCACCACGATTTGGGTCACAGTTTCGCCTTCGAGCGCGGCTTTGATGTTCTCTACATGCTCTTCGATCATCGGGCCGGGGTCAATCACGGCGACCTCACCCTTGCCGACAACATAGGTGTTGGTGCCGACATGGGTGAAGGAGCTCGGGTTCTCTGCAATGATGCGTCGCACCCCGGGTGCGACTTCCGCGGCGACGCCGTATTCGAACGGCATCTCTTTGCGGAACGGTATCTCGGCTGAACTCATCTCAAAATCGCTTTCTTCATTTTGCGCCGGTCACACCCGATGACGGGTTGGGGCGGGATCGCTACCGAGTCCGGTTACTCAATCGATATATTGGGCGCATCGGGCTGCGACGCGCCGCTGCCGACCTTCTTCCAGATTTTCTCTGCGATAGCGCGGTAGGCTTTTGCATAATCACCGTCGGGCTCGGCCGCCACGATCGGTGTGCCGTCATCGCCACCGGCACGGATTACCATGTCGAGCGGAACCTCGCCCAGGAAGTCGACGCCCATCTCCGTCGCCGCCTGCGCAGCCCCGCCATGGGAGAAAATGTCCGACCGTTCGCCGCAATGCGGGCAGTGGAAATAGCTCATGTTTTCAACGATTCCGAGCACTGGAACTTCGACTTTACGGAACATGTTCAGTCCCTTCTTCGCGTCGATCAGCGAGAGATCCTGAGGGGTTGAGACGATCACCGCACCAGCGATCGGTACGCGTTGCGCCATGGTCAGCTGGGCATCACCAGTTCCCGGCGGCATGTCGACCACCAGAACATCCTGTGGGCCCCACTGAACGTCACCCATCATCTGTTCGAGCGCGCCCATCACCATCGGACCGCGCCATATCATCGGCGTGTCCTGTGGCACCAGGAAGCCGATCGACATGCAGGTCACGCCATGGGCCTCCATCGGGATGATAGTCTTGCCGTCCGGCGATGACGGCCGGCCGGAAATGCCCATCATGGTGGGCAGGGACGGGCCATAGATATCGGCGTCAAGCATCGCCGTGCGGAGCCCCATCTGGCGGAACGCAACCGCCAGATTTACAGACGTAGTCGACTTGCCGACGCCGCCTTTGCCGGACGCGACGGCGATAATGACGCCAACCTGCGGCAACAGCTTTTTGGGTTGTTGTTTCGCTTGCTGCTGGGACGGTTGCTGCTGGGGTTGCTGTTCCGCCTGTTTGTGCGCGGTGAGAACCGCGGTTACGG
>CAJIYX010000094.1 GCA_905181725.1 Alphaproteobacteria bacterium UBA830 | reverse complement strand
AAAGGGCGGCTGATATTCCGCCAGCGGCCGGAGCCGCGTTATCGATCGGCCTGAATCGACATACCGGGATCGGTATCAGTGTGTTGATGCCATATTGCGACCGCATGGCCGACCTCGGCTTATGGTTTTGCCAGCTCTGGGCGGAAAGCCTGGGAAAGAACGGTGGGGGTAGCACGCCCGTGCGGGCGCTGGGCACCGTCGATCAGCACAGTCAGCTACAGCTCTATCTCGACGGCCCGGCCGACAAGATGTTTACGTTGATCTTGACCGAGACCGGCGGTCAGGGAACACCGGTGCCTCAGAATTTTGCCGATATCGAGGGATTGTCCTATCTGAAGGACAGGACCATGGGTGATCTGTTTGCCGCGGCCGGGCGTGCGACAGCAGAAACGCTGGCGAATAATGGCCGGCCGACGCGGGTGTTCGATGTGCCAGTGCTGGATGAAACCTCGATCGGGGCACTGATGATGCATTATATGCTCGAGACGGTGATTGCCGCCGACCTTATCGGCGTGAACGCCTTCGACCAGCCGGCGGTAGAGGAAGGCAAAGTTCTTGCCCGTGAGTATCTGGCCAAGGGAGGCAGCGCTTGACCCTTCGCCGCCTGCCCGAAACGCTGGTCAACCGTATCGCCGCAGGCGAGGTGATTGAACGGCCGGCGGCCGCGGTCAAGGAACTGGTTGAAAACGCCATTGATGCCGGCGCGCGTCATATCGACGTCGTGCTTGAAGACGGCGGCCGTATTCTGATCTCGGTCACGGATGACGGGTGTGGGATGACGGCAGATGAGCTCGAACTTGCGGTTGAACGCCATGCTACATCGAAATTGCCGGATGACGATCTGGTCGATATCCGTACCCTCGGGTTCCGGGGCGAAGCGCTGCCGTCTATCGGTGCGGTGTCGCGGCTGTCGATTGCCAGCCGCGCCGCCGGGGTATCGGAGGCATATGCGATCCTGATCGAAGGCGGTCGCAAGGAGGCGCCAAAACCGGCGGCGCTCGGGAACGGCACGCGTATCGAAGTCCGAGACCTGTTCTATGCAACGCCTGCCCGGCTGAAATTCCTTAAAACACCGCGGACCGAGGTGAACCACGCGTCCGATGCCATCAAGCGTCTCGCGATGGCACACCCTGAAGTGGCATTTTCGCTGGCTGACGAAGACCGGACACGGTTTCGGTACGGCCCCGCCCAGGGAGATCTTCTGACGGCGCGGCTCGACCGGCTGTCGGCGGTCATGGGCCGCGAATTTGCCGATAACGCCGTTGCGGTATCTGCCGAACGCGGTGGTATCAGGCTCGGCGGTTATGCCGGTGTGCCGACGTTGAACCGCGGGAATGCGCGGGCCCAGTATCTGTTCGTGAACGGACGCCCGGTGCAGGATCGTTTGCTGGTCGGCGCGGTGCGCGGCGCCTATCAGGATTTCCTCGCGCGAAACCGTCATCCGATGGTCGCGCTGTTTCTCGACGTGCCGCCCGAATGCGTCGACGTCAACGTGCATCCTGCGAAGGCCGAGGTCCGGTTCCAGGATGCGGGTCTGGTGCGTGGCCTGATCGTGGGCGGCTTGCGCCATGCCCTCGAAGCCGCGGGTCACAAGGCATCGACCACGGCCGCAACGGCGGCGCTGGGGGCGTTCCAGCCTGGTACAGGCGCTCCTGGCGGCGGATCTATGCCGTGGCGTCAGTCATCCGCGTTGCAGCGTGAACTGGCGGAAATTGCAGCCGCGTATCAGGCTCCCGCGTCGACCGGCGTGCTTGATGCGTTCGATGCGCCGTCTGCGCGGGTAATGGCGGATATAAATTCGCAGCTATTGGCGCCGCCCGCGACGAATTTCCCGCTTGGCGCGGCCCGGGCGCAGGTGCATGAAACATACATCGTTGCTCAGACCGACACCGGGATCGTCATTGTCGATCAGCATGCGGCCCATGAACGGCTGGTGTATGAGCGCATGAAGACCGCGCTCGCCGATGGCGGTGTCAAGCGCCAGGGGTTGCTCATTCCAGAAGTCGTCGAGATGGACGAAGCTGCCGTGGATCGTCTGTGCGAACGGGTAGCGGAGTTCGAGGAACTGGGACTTGCGATCGAAAAATTCGGTCCGGGCGCTGTTGTGGTGCGCGAGGTGCCGGCATTGCTCGGGCAGGCCGATGTGACCGGACTGCTGCGGGACCTTGCAGACGATCTCGAAGAATTCGGCGCCGGGCTTGCTCTCAAGGAGCGGCTCGAAGACGTGTGTTCCACCATGGCCTGCCACGGCAGCGTGCGTGCCGGCCGCCGCCTGACATCCGAAGAGATGAATGCGCTGCTGCGGGAGATGGAAGTGACCCCCCATTCCGGTCAGTGCAATCATGGCCGTCCCACCTACGTCGAATTAAACCTTTCGGATATAGAGCGTTTGTTCGGCCGCCGCTGAGTCAGGCGGTGCGCGGTGTCTGGTCTGCGTCGCTCTCCTGTACGGGCGGGATATAGTCGCGCTTTTGAAGACGCCGGAACCGGTATGGTAGCAGGATTGCCGCGCAGGTGAGGCCGACGACAAACCCCATCCAGAGACCAGCAGCCTCGTAACCGCCCCAGAATGCCAGGGCGAGCCCGCTGGGGAGGCCGATGCCCCAATAGCTGAAGGCGGCGATCACCATCGGCCATGTAGTATCACTGAGGCCTCGTAGCGCCCCTGCGGCGACCGCCTGGATGCCGTCTGCTGCCTGGAAGAAGGCGGCGTAAATCAGATAGGACGCGGCCAGCGCCAGCACCGCCGAGCTATCGGGGTGGTTGCCGTCGAGATAGATGGACGCGAAGGTTTCGGGGATTGCCAGCAAGATGGCGGTCATGACCGACATGAAGGCGAGCGCGATGATGAGCGCGACCCACCCGGATCGATAGGCCCCCTGAACATCACCCCGCCCGACGGCTTGTCCGACACGCACCGTCGCCGCCTGCCCGAGCCCCATGGGCACCATAAAGGTGATGTGGGGCATCTGCAGGGCAATCATCGTTACCGCGATGGCATGCGCGCCGAACTGACCGACGATAAAGATCGAGCTGAAAAAGAACCCCGCTTCGAGTAGGCTCATGGCGGCAATCGGTAGGCCGATAAGAAATATCTGGCGGAACTGGAACCAGTCCGGCCGCCAGAAACGGCCGAGAATGCCATAGCGCCGGAATGGCTTTGCGAAGACGGCGATGGCCAGCAGCACCAGAAACATCAGCCAGTTGATGATCGATGTTGCGATGCCGGCGCCGACGAGTTCTAGCCGCGGCATACCGAAATTTCCGAAGATCAGCGCATAGTCGAGCAGCCCGTTCAGCGGCACACCGGCGAGCATGACCCAAAGCGCCGGGGACGGGCGGTTCAGCGATGAGATAAAGTTCCGAACCACCGCAAACCCGATACTGGGCATCAGGCTCCACATCAGAGTGCTCATGTAGGCATCCGCATGGGGCAGGATCTCAGGCGGCTGTGACATCACCCGAAGCAGGTCGGGCGTATACTGGAAGGCGATCATCGACGGCACGGTCAGGATGACGGTGACCCAGAAGCCCTGCCGGATCACACGGCGGATCATCCGCGGTTTGCGCGCACCGAAGGCCTGCGAGGCAAGTGCCGCGGTTGCCATCACGACGCCGAAGCAGAAAACCCAGGTCATGAAGAAAACCATCAGGCTGAGCGATGCACCGGCAAGAGCATCCGGCCCAAGGCGCCCAATCATCGCCGTATCGGTGGTCAGCATCGCAATCCAGGCAAGCTGGGTGAATACGATCGGCGCGCCGAGGCGGGTCATTTCGGCGAGCTCAACGTGCCAGAAGGGCCTTGGTTGCGCGGGGTTGGGCGGAAGTTGTGAAGAACTGGTCGTCATATCGGAATTTCTATTTCCAGAATCAAAAAGGGCGAACCGTCGGTTCGCCCTTCACATGCCGTCGTTATCCGAAGATAGCGGCTATGAAAGGCGGCATTGTGTCGGAAAGGCCCAGCAAAATATCGGGCTGAATACTGGGCCGAACTCCGGGCCAGATACCGGCGCGGTCGGCATGACCATGCCGCCCGGGTCCGGCTTTCTACCGTTCCCGATCATCGGGATTTCGCGTGTGAACGCCGAGGTGATATGACGCGTTTTATCCATAACGACGCGTGTATAGGGTCGTGGCTGCTCGATTGAAAGAAAAAATTCGGGTGGGCGGATGAAATAGCTGGCGGATCAGAGAGCGGAGTACTGATACCGCAGAAAATGAACTCTTGCGGTGCCGTATTTTCGTGCATCGAGTTTTTCGAAGTCTTCCGGGAATTCCGGCTCCCCGCTGGCTTCGGTCTCCACCGCGCAAACCGCGCCTGGTACCAGCCATCCGGCATCCCGAAGCGATGCCAGCGCCGGGCCGGCGAGGCCTGCTTTGTAGGGTGGGTCCAGCAATACAAGCCCGCAGGGTGCAGCCGGCCGAACCGGTTTCAGGCAATCGCCCTGCAAAACATCTGCTGCCGAACGTTCGCCGAGCGTGTCGAGATTCCGGCGGCAGAGATTCAGCGCCGTGCGGTTCTTGTCCATAAAGGTGACATGACCGCCGCCCCGGCTCAGCGCCTCAAGTCCGAGGGCACCCGTGCCGCAAAACCCGTCAAGTATCCGCGCGCCGGTCACGATCGAAAGCCCGCCGGGACCCCAGTCCTGGTGGTCCAGAATGTTAAACACGGATTCACGTACCCGGTCCGATGTGGGACGGATATCGTTGCCCTCGGGGGCGTCGATAAGGCGGCCTCTATGCCTGCCGGCCACGATGCGCATTGGATGTATCCAGGCCGAGTTGATCTTTCAGGGTGCGGCGCGGCACTTCTTCGACGCCGCCGCGGCCGAGCTTGCCGAGTTGGAACGGGCCGTAAGCGGTCCGGATGAGACGGTTCACCGGGTAGCCCAGATGTTCGAAAACCTTGCGGATTTCGCGGTTCTTTCCTTC